>JAEZDW010000068.1 GCA_023417955.1 Bacteroidota bacterium | reverse complement strand
CGTTGATTTTACCAGGGGGAAGAGGTCAGTAGACGAGGGGTTGGCAACAACGACAATCATCAACGGTCAGGACACCACACGTATTACCAACAATGCCATCTTCAAATGGGAGGAGCAAAATGTTTCTGCCGGCCTGCGAATTCCGCTGGTACTTACAAATTCAAGGTTTAGCAAAAGCGTTGTTATTCAAAACCGCGTCGGCTTCACACAAGTGAATGACTTCCGAAATGATTTTCTTACTGATCGAATTTATCCGACGTTGATTCGCAACGACACGATTTTTCAGGGTATTCGTTTCCTTGAATATGTGGGTAATGGTAAGCTTCTGTACAATCACTTTTCGCTTTCGGCGTCAAACCTGCTGAAGCGCAGCTATCGCGATATCGTCTCACGGTGGGGGCAGGCGCTCGCGATCAGACTTTACAATACGCCATATGGCGGTGACTTTACCGGCGGACTCTTCTCCGCAACAGGCTATCTTTATTTTCCCGGTTTGATGAAACACCATGGGCTTTGGGGGCAGACATCCTTCCAACGCGTACTGAGCACAACCAATTCCGCGGAGGCTGGTGATGTTTACTTTTTCCGAAATACGGTACCCCTTCCACGTGGACAATCACTTGCCCGCTTTCAGAACTTATACACTACATCCGTCAATTATACTTTTCCTTTATGGTATCCGGATATTTCAATCGGACCGTTGTTGAACGTGCAGCGTTTCCGCGTCAACCTCTTCAGCGACTACGCTGTCGGGCAGCACTCATTTTTTCGCGGACTTGATTCGACGTATTTGTCCGTTGGCGGCGAGTTGGTGGTTGACTTCAACGTAATGAGATTCCTCCCCAGGTTTGATCTAGGCGTCCGCTACTCATACGGTATCTCACCGGCGGTGAAAAACATCGAACTGGTGATCGGGACATTTAATTTCTAACGGTTTAAAATTTTCTTGAAAATCCTCTATTAAAGCCTATTTTTGGAGGCTTAAAACGGGAAAATGCGTTCCGAAAAGGTTTGCAATCCGGTTTTTTGCAGGATACTTTAACATTTATTCAGAGCAATGGCAGAAATCGTACGCATGCCCAAAATGAGCGACACCATGAGTGAAGGGGTGATCGCCAAATGGCACAAGAAGGTAGGTGATCAGGTTAAGTCCGGAGAATTAATGGCCGAGATTGAGACCGACAAGGCAACGATGGATTACGAGTCTTTTAATACAGGTACGGTACTGTATCTCGGTGCTCAGGAAGGACAGGCGATTCAGGTTAATGATGTTCTCGCAATTGTTGGAGAGAAGGGTGAAGATTATAAAGCACTGTTAAACAGTACGGAACAAAATGGCGGGGCTGCTGAACAGCCGAAAGCTGAATCCAAAGAAGCAGAAAAACCTGCAGCATCAGGAGGAGAAAAAATCGATACGTCGGGCATCAAAGCTGAGATTGTATTGATGCCGAAGATGAGCGATACAATGAACGAAGGCGTTATCGCGGCGTGGCATAAGAAGGTCGGCGATCCGGTGAAGTCAGGCGAACTGCTGGCGGAGATAGAAACGGACAAGGCGACGATGGAGTACGAATCCTACAACACGGGAACGTTGCTTTACATCGGTGCAGACGCAGGCAAGGCGGTACCGGTAAACGGTGTTCTGGCTGTGATCGGAGAAAAAGACGCGGACTATAAGACATTGTTAAAAGCGCACGAAGCGCAGGCCGGCGGTGAGTCGACACCAAAACCGGAAGCGAAAGCCAAGGCTGAACCCGAAGCTCCCGCCAGGAAAGAGGAAGCAACATCCTCCGAACATAGCACCGGACGCGTGAAGGCGTCGCCCCTTGCCAAGAAACTGGCGAAAGAGAAAGGCGTAGACATATCAAAGATTCAGGGCAGTGGCGATCATGGTCGCGTCACCAAGCGCGATGTTGAGAACTATAAGGAGACCGCTCCGGCTGCAGGTAAGGATAAAGAAGCTCCGGCCGTCGTGCTCCCTAAAGTAGTAGGTGAAGAAAGCTACGAAGACCTTACTGTTTCGCAAATGCGCAAGACCATTGCGAAGCGCCTTGCAGAAAGTAAGTTCACCGCTCCGCATTTCTACCTTACCATGGAGATCAACATGGATAAGGCGATAGAGGCGCGTAAGAGCATCAATGAAATAAGCCCTGTCAAGATTTCGTTCAACGACATGGTACTTAAGGCAACGGCTGCGGCACTTCGCCAGCATCCGGATGTGAATGTTAGCTGGCTCGGTGACAAAATGCGCCGGAACCATCATATACACATCGGGGTAGCAGTAGCCGTGAAGGACGGACTACTTGTGCCGGTAGTAAGGTTTGCTGATAACAAGTCGCTTTCGCACATAGCGACGGAAGTAAAAGATCTCGCCCAAAAAGCACACGCGAAGAAACTTCAGCCGTCAGACTGGGAGGGAAGTACCTTCACGATTTCGAACCTTGGTATGTTTGGTATCGAAGAGTTCACCGCGATCATTAACCCGCCGGATGCATGTATTTTGGCCGTTGGCGGAATCAAGGAAACTGCCGTGGTTAGAAACGGACAATTAGTACCCGGTAATGTAATGAAGGTGACACTCAGCTGTGATCACCGCGCTGTTGACGGCGCAGTTGGCGCGGCATTCCTGAAGACACTCAAAGGTCTGCTCGAGGATCCGGTCCGTATCCTGATCTGATCGTTTATTTGAAACTGAAAACCCGATGGCATCTTGTTTAAGGATGCCATTGTTTTTACTGATCTAACAAACACATTATGTCCGCTCATCAGCAAGACTCCATGTTTCCGAAAATTCACGCCACAACCATACTTGCGGTCCTGCACAACGGGCAGGTGGCTATTGGCGGAGACGGCCAGGCAACAATGGGTAATTACGTGGCGAAAGGGAATGTCCGGAAAATTCGAAAGCTGTTAGACGGCAAGGTCCTGACCGGTTTTGCCGGGTCCACTGCGGATGCCTTTACGCTGCTGGAGCGCTTCGAAGAGAAGCTGAACGCATACGGAGGAAACATGAAACGCGCCGCCATTGAGCTTGCCAAGGACTGGCGGATGGACCGTTATCTACGCAGGTTGGAGGCCATGCTGATCGCCGTGAGTAAAGACGAGCTGCTTCTGCTTTCCGGTAACGGCGACGTGATCGAACCGGATAATCAGGTTTGTGCCATCGGCTCAGGGGCAATGTATGCCCAGTCCGCCGCGCTGGCGCTCAAGAAACACGCCCCTCACCTCAGTGCCGAGGAAATGGTCAGGGAAAGCCTGAACATAGCCGCAGACATTTGCATCTATACCAATCACAATCTCGTTATCGAGAAACTTTGAGTACCTCCTAATTACGCGTGTCTTCAATTGCGCGCACGATGAGGTCGCAGCTTTCCCGGATCTCAGCTTCCGTGATGATCAGAGGTGGCGCGATCCGGAAACTGTAGGGATGCGATAAGAACCAGTATGTGATTACGCCCAGCTCTTTGGCGCGTTCGACAATCCGGCTTACCCGGTCCGCCGAGTCGAAGTCGATGGCGAACATCAACCCGATCCGTCTTATTTCGCGAATGTCCGGGTGCTGTAACAGCGATTCAAACAGCTGCCCTTTGCTTTCAAC
>JAEZDW010000497.1 GCA_023417955.1 Bacteroidota bacterium | reverse complement strand
AAAAGAATACCTCATTTTCATTTTTGATTTTAAACCAAATGCTAATTAAAAATATAATCCCATGTTTTCCAAGAAGTCGCAAGGTTATTGGTCAATCTCAACTAAAAGCAAAACCGGCCTCAATCAGCTACCAAACAGGTTTCAGTAGAACGCCGGAAGTGCTCCGCTATTGTTTCGGGAAATACTAATCCATTTTTGGGAAAGTTGGCACGGCCGAATCGCGCGATAAGCTGCAAATTTCAACGTTCAGTCGACTGGCACAGTATTTCGAAGAGTCTGGGCCTATAACAGACCCAACATGTTTACAATCGAAGAATTCCGCCAGATGAATTTCGAAAAGAAGTGTGACGTTATCACCTTCTATGGAAATTACCTGCTTCAGCGCTCATTAGCTGACTGTAAGGTTTTCCTCTATTATGCGGAAGGATTTTACATCGAAGTTTTCTATTCTCCGAAGTACCAAAAGGTTTTAATGATCAATGCCTTTGAAGAGGCGAATGGTCTTGAACCTTATCTGGAAAAGATTTCGCTCGAAAGCCTGGCTGTCGGCCCTGCCATCTGATGCAGGAGATCGATAGCTTCGTCAACGGTTGGGATAGCATCGATCAATAGCATTGCTTTCCCCGCCGAATCCTTCATCTTGCACCGCTTCGGGTGCTTTTGCACAAAACTGAGAATCAGACCAAACACATCAGAAGAAAAGTATTTGTCGTTGGTGCTGACGAAGTACGCTCGCATCTTTTCTGACTTCAACGTTAGTTTCTCGAATCCAAGTTTTTCGCCAAGCCAGCGCAGCCGTACGGAATTTATCAACTCAAGTACTGAATGCGGAACAGGACCAAAGCGGTCTTTCACCTCAGTAGCAAAACTCTCGAGTTGCTGTTCATCTTTAATATTGTCAAGTCGTGAGTAGAGCTGTAGTCTCTCCGTTGTACTTGAAACATAGGTTTCCGGAATAAGAATCTCCAGGTCAGTTTCGATAACGCAGTCCTGAACTACCACTTTTGCTTTCCGGGCGAGCTCCTCCGCAAAAAGATCTTTGAAGTCGGTCTCCTTAAGTTCCTGGATTGCGTCGTCCAGAATCTTGTGATAGGTATCAAAACCAAGATCCGTAATGAACCCGGTTTGTTCGGCGCCCAACAAATTACCGGCACCGCGAATATCAAGATCACGCATCGCTACCTTGAATCCGTCTCCCAGTTCCGAAAACTCCTCAAGGGCAGCAAGACGTTTGCGCGAGTCGGCCGTTAATACGGATGCAGGAGGAGTGAGCAAATAGCAAAAAGCCTTCTTGTTTGACCTTCCGACCCTGCCGCGCATTTGATGCAGATCTGACAACCCGAACATGTGCGCCTGATTAATGATGATCGTATTTGCATTTGGAATATCCAATCCCGACTCAATGATGTTCGTCGAAACAAGAACATCATATTCGCCATCGATGAAACGAACCATGACTTTCTCGAGTTGATTTCCATCCATCTGACCGTGCGCTATTCCAATCTTTGCATCGGGTACAAGCTTGTAAATCGTATTTGCAACCTGTTCAATGTCGCTTACCCTGTTGTGAACGAAGAACACCTGACCACCGCGGCGTATTTCGTGACTGACGGCGTCGCGAACGATACCTTCATTAAACGTGTGAAGTTCGGTGGTTACAGGTTGGCGGTTGGGTGGCGGCGTCGCGATGACAGAAAGGTCACGTGCTCCCATCAATGAGAAATGTAACGTACGGGGTATGGGCGTCGCGGTTAGTGTAAGGACATCGACGTTTACCTTGAGCTCCTTTAATCGATCTTTGACTTTGACGCCAAACTTCTGTTCTTCATCTATGACTAATAAGCCGAGATCCTTAAAAGAAACATCCTTGCTTACGATCCGGTGTGTTCCTACAAGAATATCCACTTTTCCTTCCTGCGCCTGCTTCACAATTTCCTTGATTTCCTTATCGCTCTTGAACCGCGAAACATACTCTACGCGCACCGGGAATCCGGAAAGCCGTTCCTTGAACGTGCGGTAATGCTGCATGGCAAGTATCGTAGTAGGGACCAGCACGGCTACCTGTTTACCTTCGGTCGCCGCTTTGAAGGCAGCCCTTATGGCAACTTCCGTTTTACCGAAACCAACATCACCACATACAAGACGATCCATTGGATGTGGCAATTGCATATCCCGTTTCACATCTTCCGTGGCGCGGGCCTGGTCTGGCGTGTCCTCGTACATGAATGAAGACTCGAGTTCGGCCTGAAGGTATCCATCTTCGGCATACGCGAAACCCGGAGCTGTTTTTCGCTTGGCGTAAAGTTCAATCAACTCTTTTGCGATGTCTTTAACGCGCTTTTTGACTTTTGACTTTTTGTTCTCCCATTCCTGAGAACCCAGTTTGCTGACGAGCGGAGGCGTTCCCTCCTTTCCGGTGTATTTGGAAATCTTGTGAAGCGAGTGAATACTCACGTACAGCAAATCATCGTCGCGAAACACCAGCCGTATTGCTTCCTGCTCGTGTCCATTTACGTCGCGCTTTTCGAGACCGGCAAACTTTCCGATACCGTAATCAATGTGCGTAACAAAATCACCGGGTTGTAATGTCTGCAGCTCCCGAAGCGTCAGCGCTTTTGACTTGGAGAACTTTTCCTTTGCGCGATATCGGTGATACCGTTCGAAGATCTGATGATCCGTGTAGCAAACCACCTTCATCTGGTGGTCTATGAATCCGGCGCGCAACGCGAAGTCTAGAGACTGAAACTGAATTGTAATATCGATTTCTTCGAAAATCCCTTTAAGCCGTTCGAGCTGGCGAGGCATATCGGCAGCAATGAAATTGTTGTAGGCCTGCGTCTGATGTTCGTGAAGATCCTTCGTAAGCAGCTCGAAATTCTTGTTGAAGGACGGCTGCGCCGACGATTCAAATGCAAAGGATGCTGAAGGAGAAAGAATACTTCTGCTGCCAAACTCAACGCGTACAAACCGGCTGCATGCAGTGTCAAATTCTTCGAACGTGAGAAATAATTTTTCGGGTGCCATCATGACACCGGTGCCGCCTTTCTTTTCGAGATGTGCGAAGCGAGAGGCGACCTTATCGAAGCTCTTGCTGATAACATCACCGCTAAACTGGTAATCACCAAACCAGATGCGGGTTGAAGCTGAAATGAAATCAAGAAATGACTGACGTTCCTCCTGAATCAATTTTGTCTGAACGTCGGGGATGATGCCTGCGACTTCAAGAGACTCTACAGACAACTGTGAGCCGGGCTCGAATGTGCGGATGCTGTCGACAACATCACCAAAGAGTTCAACGCGATAGGGATACTCATTGGCAAATGAAAAGATGTCAATAATTCCACCGCGGACGGCGAATTGACCGGCTTCGTAAACAAAGTCAGTCTTCTCAAAATCGTAGTTATGCAGGAATTCCTCAAGGAACGGAACATCGAGGCTTTCGTTCAATCGGATCGTAAACGTATTCGAAGCAAGGGAACGCTTCGTAATCACGCGCTCGCTGAGCGCTTCCGGATAGGTAACAATGATGACCGGCTTTTTTTTGTTCGAAAGCAGATTCAGAACCTCTGCCCGCATGAGAATGTTCGCGTTTTCCGTTTCTTCGAACTCGTAAGGTCGTTTGTACGACATGGGAAAAAGGAACACTTCCCGTTCAAGAAGATTCTGTAAATCGTTTTGCAGATAGGCAGCAGCTTCGCGGTCTTCTGCCACAATCAGGAAATCTTCCTTCTGAATGGAAAACGTCGAGGCGATCACAACCGCATCGAGGCTTCCCGCCAGGTTCTTTATTCGTACAACGGACGGATCAGGCGCACTGATTGCTGCGGCCACGGTCTTGATGAAACCATCCGCACTGTAAATTTTAATAAAATCGCTCGCCCTCAAAATGCGCTCGTTCTGAATAAGGGATGCAAATATAATTGGACTTGAGAAGCCAAAACAAACTTGTTATGTTCACATTTTTATTAATTTTCCTGCCATGCGCAATGCGTTGTCAGCGCTGCTCGCGTTTGCCGGTTTCAATGCCGCTCTTTTGATTGCCGGTCTTTTCAAACCCTGGCTGCTTTTGTGGTGGAAGCCGGTTCAGACCAGGCGGGCAGTTATTCGTTTGTACGGCGCGCTGACGGTGAGCGCATTGCTTTTGTATTTGTTGCTAAACACATTGAATTAAGATGAAAACGATTTTTGCGCTTACCCTGCTCGTCGTCCTGACCTCATGTACAAGCAAATCCGGAGCGAACTCTGATCCCGGGAAGTTGGCCTCGGAAACAGAACAGACCGATTCATCAAAGGAGAAGGCCCCTAAATTCAATCTTACGCTTGAAAACGGCGAGAAAACCACACTCGACAAGTTGCCGGGGAAGATCGCATTGGTTCTGTTTCAACCCGATTGTGATCATTGCCAGCGCGAAGCGGAAGATATCAAAAATCATATCGAAGGCTTCAAAACATTCCAACTCTACTTTGTATCGTCCGCACCCATCGACGAAGTGATTGCCTTTGCACGAAAGTATGGGTTGTATGATCGCCCGAACGTGAAACTTGGAACCACAACGGTAACAGACATTATCAATACGTTCGGACCGATCGACGCACCGTCGATTTACCTATATAATGACGACGGGGAGCTCATTCAGTCATTCAATGGAGAAGTGGCCATCGAAGTAGTGATTAAGTACATCTGATCAAACACGTTCAGCCAGCACCAGTACAGGATTCTTTCCGGCAGTGGTTCCGATAATAAAGAGTGAACCGCCGTCTGTGACCTTGAGCTTCTTTTTAAGCGAATCCGCAGACAGAGGATAATTTCTTACCATGACATTCGCTTTTCGTTCCGGAAGAGTACGCGCAATTGTAGATGGGTCACTTTTCAAATGACTTACTACCGAAAAACGGCGCCCCGGGAAGTCTGGCACCAGCGTGTTGGATGTATACAGGTGCGAATTCGGATGCAGTTTAGTCAAACCGAATCGTGTGGCTATTAACTTAAAAGCACCAGCCTTGAAAATAGAGGGGTTTGGTTCATAGAGGTAGGCGTCGACATCACCGAAGGAAATTTGTGCATCCCTCTCCGCTGAAGGAACAAATTCGAAAACTTCCCTTCCCCCGGTATTGATGTGAATGGTGACAATTACTGGTTCGGCGACGGGTTTGTTATCGCAAAAGAAGAGCAGTTCCCGACATTCCTGGTGCACTGAAACTACGATAACACGCTGTACGCTGCCAAGTTGAGCGATTGAATGACTGATATCGAGCATGGGGGATGCCTTTACCATCAATGCATTGGCGCGTTTGAATATCTCCGGCCGCAGTCTCACTACATCCGGTTCGCATTCACTTAACGAAACGACTCGTCGTGCATTCACCCGGCGCGAAGGATCGACATAGATCACAGATCGCATGGGACCAGGGCCTGCAAGAAAAGCTTCTGCGGTTGCAGTTTGGTGCTGAATGTTTGTTGCGCCGAGGACGCGATGGTTGTGGGCGGCGATGTTTGCCAGCAGTGAATTCGGTTCAACGTAGTCGACGTTCCTGAAGTACTTGCTGAAGTGATAAGTATCTATACCGAAACCTCCGGTAATGTCTGCAATGCTGTCGGTGTCCACGAGTTGTGAAAGCAATTCAGCTTTAAGCTGCGCCGTTGTCGTCGACGAGCTTTGCTCCAGGTTTAGTCCGGGAGGATAAATAATCGAAGGGCTGACAAGATCCGGAAACTTTTCTTTCGCGACCGCCCGCCCCTTAAGCTGGCTTGCAAGTATTGCAGCAGGAACGCCGTCAACTTCCTTTCCCTTCAGCAGCACAGCATGGATGTCGGCAATAGCGTGTGCATCCAGAAATGCCTGAACTGCAGGCCTCATCAATTTTTCGTATGCCTCAAAATGCACTGGATTATCTAAATTCATTCTATCCAATTGGATATACTTGTGCAATATTACACACTTGGTTGAGTTGTTTGCGTTTTGTAGATAAAGAGATTTCGTATATAAACGACTATTCCCATGCTTTGAGAAACCAGGAGCACGGGTTCGAATTCAAGGACAGGATGAAACAAAGAATAGACGATCACCAGCACGGAAGCCCATACGCTGATGTGCCAAAAGCCAACGGGGAGGATAGACGTCTTATGCTTTTCTGAATAATACCACTGGTAAACAAATCGCAGATTAAGTGCGAGCTGACCAATTGTGCCGATGAGGATCATAGGATGCCATAGAAACACTTCTCCACCGTGCGTGGCGGGTAAATAGAATAGCGACGATACAGCAACAACTGGCGTGAGAAGTAAACATCCCCGAATAAAAACAGGAAAGCGATGCCAGGCTCCTTTCAACTGAAGGTTTCGGACATAAATGAAATAACTCAGGAACTGTCCAGAAATGATAACCCAATCATTACGAACGATTCCATAGATCAGGAATAGCAATGATCCCGCCAGACTGAGTTGCCAGAACACCACCGGACTTACTACTCTGCGATGTTTTTCTGAGAGGAAAATCTGCACGATCAGTCTCGCTCCAAATAGGGCCTGCCCCAAAAATCCGAGCGCGATAATAGCGGTGGTATTCTGTGCCAGTGATATCGTCGTGCTTTCGTTCAAGTTGATAAGAAGGAATAAATCGACCCTTTGGTTCCGGCGACTCGCATAAAATTCAAAGGTAGTGTTAGATTGTGCCAGCAAATCTACGGTTTCCTGAATAATGGAACGCGAGCAAGTACATGACGTAATTGTTGTTGGTGGCGGGGCTGCAGGTTTTTTCGCGGCCATAGAAGTTGCGCGCCGGAGACCTGACTTTCAAATAGAGATCCTGGAGCGCTCAAAGAAGGTTCTTCCTAAAGTACGTGTATCGGGCGGGGGGCGCTGCAATGTCACAC
>JAEZDW010000323.1 GCA_023417955.1 Bacteroidota bacterium | reverse complement strand
CGGTAAACCCGGCCTATGTCAGCGCGGTAAGCGGAACAGGCGCAGAAGTCTTTTTCAAAACAAGGTGGATGAACGGCGTGTTGATTCAAACCGAGCCTGAAAACGTAAACGCGATCGAGTCACTCTCATTCGTTGACCGTGTTGAATTGGTTGCTCCTGATGTTCGGCTTTCCGCCGCAGGGCGACGAAAGGCTCCCGGTTCAAGAAAGTCGGCGCGAACGGCAGAAGTAACCGACATACAGTTGCGCATGCTCGGAATTAACGAGATGCACGAGATGGGGTATCGCGGTGAGGGCATCGTAATAGCATTGTTCGACAGCGGCTACCAGGGTGTTGATGCAACCGATCCCTTTCAACACCTCTTTACAGACGGGCGGATAGACCTCGTCTCATCGAAAGACTTTGTTTACAATTCCGACGACGTTTTTCAGCACGATGATCATGGTTCGGAAGTACTTTCGGTGATTGCAGCCTGGCAACCCGGTGTTTTCACCGGCGGCGCATACAAGGCGACGTTCCAGCTTTATGTAACGGAGGAGATTCCCACAGAGTATAGGATCGAAGAATACAACTGGCTGTTTGCTGCTGAACGTGCCGACAGCGCCGGCGTTCACATCATCCATTCGTCATTAGGCTATAGTGATTTTGACCTGCCTCAAATGGATTACCAGAAGTCCGAAATGAATGGTGCCGTTGCCGTGGTTACACGCGCGGCTCAATGGGCCGCCGACCGCGGCATAATTGTGATCGTGAGTGCCGGTAATGAGGGCAATAATTCGTGGCGGATCATCACCGCACCGGCGGATGCCGTCGACGTTCTCGCCGTTGCAAGCGTTGATGCCAACGGAGCACGTGCCGGCTCCAGTTCCACCGGTCCTGCTGCTGACCTCCGCATTAAGCCTGACGTAGCCGCCATGGGCGTGGCTACAAGCGTCATTGAGAGGAATGGAAGTGTCGGCAAATCAAGCGGAACCTCATTGGCGGCCCCATTAATTACAAGCCTCGCCGCTGGGGTACTCCAGATGAATCCCGATCTCACCAACGTTGGCTTGCTTGATGTAATCCGGAAATCCTCCTCCCAGGCGGGTGCACCTGATCAGTTCCTGGGCTATGGCATCCCGCACTTCCGCGCAGTCGTGAACTACATCTCAGCTGAGACACAATCTGAGGAGTTTACCGTATTTCCAAATCCCTTCAGCGAGGGCGAATTTCAATTGGTCATAAAGCCCAAAGATCCGTCTGCGGTGACGGACTGTGAAATTGAATTGATCAATGCGGAAGGAAGGCGAATCTATCATTTCACTCCCCGGTTCTCGTGGTTTGAGAATACATTCTCCCCACAGTTTGAAGGCCTGGGCAGCGGGATCTATTTTCTGCGAATACTCTCCGGTGGCAAACGATTCGTATTCAAGGTTGTACGCCAGTAGAGTCGGGGCGGTATAACCTTGCGTTCAGTGACACGCGTAAGTCTCGCGATATTGATTAATTTTGCGCGAAACAAACTTTAGATCATGCCGCTGATTGCGCCATCCATCCTTGCATCCGATTTTGGAAATCTCGAACGTGAAATCACCATGCTAAACCAAAGTGAGGCTGACTGGATTCATGTCGATATCATGGACGGCGTGTTTGCGCCCAATATCTCATTCGGATTTCCGGTATTAGATGCCGTAAAGAAGACGGCTCAGAAACCCCTCGATGTACATCTGATGATCGTTCAACCGGAGCGTTTTGTTGAAGCCTTTGCACGCGCCGGCGCTTCGGTGATTTCAGTCCATGTTGAAGCGTGTCCGCACTTGCACCGGAGCCTGGAGCAGATACATTCACTTGGCTGCAAGGCAGGTGTAGCAATCAACCCGCACACCTCATTATCGTCGATTGAAAACGTGCTGAAAGACATTGACGTCGTGTGCATGATGTCGGTAAACCCGGGGTTCGGCGCTCAAAAGTTCATCGAGCATACCTATCGCAAGGTCCGGGCTCTGAAGGAAATGCTTCTTGATTCAGGCTCGAAAGCGCTGATCGAAATCGACGGAGGGGTAAACATGGGTAATGCAGCCGCGCTATGTGAGGCCGGGGCCGACGTTCTTGTTGCTGGAAATTTTGTATTCTCAGCCACTGATCCGAAGTCGGTGATCCGGCAGCTTAAGGAAATAAAAGTTTCCTTTTAACAAAACTCTCATACCGGATTCGGCGTATTCCCGGCAAGGTTTTTGAATTTCCGTCCTGAAAAAAAGCTCTATTTATGCACAGGATCTTTCCGATTTTTCTCGTTTTCCTCGCAGCGTGTTCTCCTACCGTGAACCGGATTTCACCAGATACGCAGGTTGACCTCAGTGGCCGGTGGAACGATTCCGATTCGCGACTGGTTGCCGATCAGATGATCTATGATCTCGTAAACTCAGACAGTTACAAGGCGTACGCGCGTGACCTTGGCAGAAAACCGGTCATCATAGTCGGTACGATAAAAAATCGCACATCCGAACATATCGACGCCAACAATTACGTAAAGAAACTTGAAGTCGTCATTCACAACTCTGGCCTCGCCGAACTGGTTGAGGGACAGGAGTTCCGCGACCAGGTGCGACGCGAACGCGCAGAACAACAGGAGTTTGCTTCTGCGGCGACGATGACGCAATGGGGCAAGGAAACAGGCGCTGACCTGATGCTCTTCGGCGAGATGAGTTCCGAAACAGATACCGCCACGCGCAAGCGCGTAGTAAACTATGTGACCACCTTGTTCCTGACTGACCTGGAAACAAACAAGAGAATCTGGTACGGCCAGCGCGAGATCAAGAAACTGGTGAAGAACTAGTGCTATGACCGCGTTCCTGCAACGGCTCTTTTCACCACACCGCCTGCTGACAGGATCCGGTCTTCTCGTCATTGTCTTCCTGCTTCCCGCATGCGCAAGCTACTATCAACGCCATTGGAACTTCAATCAGGAGTTTGAAAACGGTGATCTGCAGACCGCTCTGCAAACACTCCAGCGTAGCTCCCGCGAAGCCGAAGGGAAGAACCGGTTTATCTACTTCGCGAACAAAGGCTTATTAAACAGCATCCTCGGCGACTACGAGAGTAGCAACGCCGCTTTTGAAAGAGCCTTTCTTTTCGGTGAAGACTTCAGGGTGAACTATGTCAATGAAGCCGTTTCGTACTTGAGCAATCCGAATTTTTCAGCCTATCGGGGCGAGGATCATGAACACCTGATGGTTTTGTATTTCAAAGCCGTGAACTTCCTTAAGATGAACCGGCCAGAGGAAGCGTTAGTGGAATGCCGCAGACTGAACATCCGACTGAATCAGTTAAACGATAAATATGCGTCGCCATCAAAACTGCAGCGCGACGGGTTTGTCCACATGTTGATGGGCATCATTTACCAGTCGGTTAAAGATTACAACAACGCGTTCATAGCATATCGAAATGCTCTCGAGGTGTATGAAGGAGAGTATACCGAATTGTTCCGCCTTGACGCACCGTTGCAGTTAAAAAAAGACTTGTTGCACATGGCATGGCGTTCCGGTTTTGTCGAGGAGTTTGATCGCTTCAGGGAGAAGTTCAATATGCCTGACTACACACCACCTGACGATGAAGCGGAACTTGTTTTCTTTTGGCACAATGGCCTCGCACCTATCAAAGACGAATGGGGCATCAACTTTGTGATCGATCACAGGGAAAACAACATGGTGGCATTCACGAACACTTCCATGGGAATGAGTTTCCCTTTTCAATTAAAAGACGACAAGGAAAAGAATGACCTCAAGAGCCTGGAAGTTTTTCGCGTTGCATTTCCCCGTTACCTGGAACGACCCTTGTATTATGATCGGGCAGTGATCGAAACATCTGATGGAACCTATCCGCTGGAAAGGGGTGAAGATATAAACCAGATCGCATTCCACAGCTTGAGACAGCGCATGCTAACCGAGTTCGGAAAAGGTCTGTTGCGCGCTGCACTAAAGAAGGCGACGGAACACAGCGTACGGAAAGAGAATGACCAGCTGGGAGCACTAATTGGTGTGATGAACGCGCTGACTGAAAAGGCCGACACGCGCAGCTGGCAGACACTACCTCACTCTATTTACTACTCACGTGTGCCTTTGAAAGCCGGTTCGAATACTATTCGTTTCAAGATACAGAACGGCGAGCAGAGCACTTACACTTTTTCCTATCAGGCGCTTCCCGGCCAGACATTATTTCACACCTTTTCATCGTTAGAGAGTAAGCCGGTTGCATACCGGTTTTACTGATCACGCCAGGGGCCGGCAGCTTAGGATACTTGGCGATTTTGTCTTACATTTACCCTTTAAAAGGCTTCTGAAGCCCATTTTTTTAGTTTGAAGTCTGC
>JAEZDW010000381.1 GCA_023417955.1 Bacteroidota bacterium | reverse complement strand
CAACTTTTGGTTGCGCAGTCGACCAATCAATGGATAAATTTCGACCAGACTTACTTCCGGATTCCGGTAGCGAAAAAGGGCATTTACCGTGTATCCTATGAGCAACTTGTCGAAAGTGGTTTCCCCGTCGGTTCGGTTGATCCCACGCGAATTCAACTTTTGCATCGCGGCTCAGAGGTAGCAATAAAGATTGAAGGATCAGAAGACGGGTCATTTGATCCCGGTGATTATATACTTTTCTACGGACGTTCCAACGACGGTGAGTCCGACACGCCGCTCTATCGCAACCCAGAGTACCAGCCACATCGGTATTACAACTTGTTTTCGGATACGACCAGCTTCTTTCTTACAGAGGGAACAGCGCCCGGGAAGAGAATGATTACACATCCCAATGGTGGCGCAGCTGATGATGTTCCGTTTCATTTTGCGGAAAAACTCATTGTGTTCTCCGAAAGCTATGGCAAAGGCCCAGGCGTAAATGATGAAATTTATTCCAGTGCATTTGATGCAGGCGAAGGATGGACGAGTCAACCGATCCGACAGGGTCAATTCAGAGATATTCAAGTTGATGGGATCACAAAACGCGTTGAGTCGGGCCCCAAACCACGACTAGAAATCGTTCTCACGGGCAGGAACGCTATCGCACACACAGTGGAGGTTCGTGTAGGCGCGGGGTTGCGACTACTTACCACCTTGAATACCGATGCATTTCAACCTTTCTTATATGAGACTGAACTCGATTGGGCAGATATTACGGCTGGCGGTGCACTAACGGTACGCCTGGCTGTCCCCAACCGGGGTTACAATGATCAGGTTAGCGTTTCCTATATCCGAATTACGTTTCCCCAGGAATCTGATGCCTTTAACGCGACACAAGCCAACTTCGTGGTACCTGCGGCGCCGTCTGCCCGCAACCTGGTTATTCACAATGCGCCTTCGGGATATGAACTCTATGACGTTACGGACCCGTACAATGTTTTTGCTTATCAGGCAGGTGGCAGCCCGGGGTTGTTCGTAACGGTACCAGCATCTGCTGCCGAACGTCAACTAATCGGCTCCTCTGAACTCATTACCCCTGACAGGGTGGTGCCGACCTCCTTTCAATCTTTCGAAGGGCGACAACCGGACTATGTAATCATAACGCACCCGCTATTGCGCAGGCCTGCAAAAGGAGTCGCCGATCCCGTCGGTGCATATGCAAATTATCGCGCATCGGCTGAAGGGGGTGGGTTCGATCCACTGGTTGTAAACATTGGCGAATTATACAACCAGTTCAATTATGGGGAACAATCCCCGCTGGCAATTTTCCGATTCCTTGAATTTCTGTCTTCCGAAGTAAAGCCTGCGTACTTACTTCTAATTGGCAAAGGCCTGGAATACGATCATCGGTACTACCGTACGCCGAATTCAGGCACATGGCAATATCAGGATCTTGTGCCTACAGGTGGAATGCCGGGATCCGATGCTGCGTTCAGCATGCGACGCGATGTCACGAGCGAGGAAGCAATTGCAACAGGACGTATTCCTGCCATGTCTTCCGAGGAAGTGGTGAATTATCTTGATAAGGTCATTGAGTTGGAATCTCAACCGATCACAGATTTGCAACGAAAGAGAATCCTTCACCTCAGTGGAGGGATTGAGGACTGGGAACCGGAGGCGTTTAAAGGCTATCTGGCAGAATTTCAGTCTGTGGCTGAGGGGCCCTATTTCGGAGGCGTCGTGAGCGCAATTGCGAAACAATCAAGGGACGTACAAACAATTAACATAGCGAAACAAATTAATGAAGGATTGCAGCTGGTGACTTTCTTCGGGCATTCGTCGACATCGACCCTGGACTTCGACATCGGGTATGTTTCCGATAAGAAGATGGGTTACAACAACCGTGGCAAATATCCCATGATGTTGATGAACGGGTGCGAAGTAGGAGCATTCTTTTTACAGGCCAAACTTTTTGGCGAAGACTGGATACTGGCAGAAAAGCTTGGCGCGAGTAACTTTCTAGGGCATAATGCTATCGCAGGCACAAACACACTGTATCGATACGCTCAGACGTTTTACAACGTTGCTTTCGCGGATTTGGATCTGATCGGTAGGGGCATCGGAGATGTCAAAATCGAAACAGCCAAACGCTTTCTTGCCAGTCAGTCTGCAGGTACAATTAATCGTTCGCAGGTAGAACAAATGATTCTTCTTGGGGATCCTGCAATCAAACTGACACCCGCCTTAAAGCCCGATCTCGAGGTAAAAGCTTCGCACGTTTCGTTTGTGCCGTTCAATGACGAGTCCGTTACTGCATTAGCTGACTCTTTCGCAATCAAATTTGTGGTCACTAATTATGGACTTGCTACAGATGAGCCCTTTCGGGTTGAGGTTGTCCGAACGATGGAAGACAATTCAATAGTTGTATACGACTCCATATACACAGTCCCAAGGAACACAGATACGTTGACCCTTGTTATCCGCCGTGGCGTGGAAGATCCCGCCGGAAACAACACGTTTCATATCCTTATAGACGCGGATGATTTCATTGAAGAATTAAACGAATCCAATAACCAGGCGGAAGCTGTGCTCATAATTCCCGGTAACGGCACAAAACATTTGTATCCCGCGCCGTATGCAATTGTGAATTCGTCTGAGGTCAAGTTATCACTCCAGGCAACCAATGTTTTTTCAGATAAAAGACGTTTTACCATTCAACTCGATACGGTTGCTTCATTCGATTCTGAGTGGTCACAGGAAGTTACCGTTGAGGGAACGGTACTGGCCAGTCATACGCTGACCGTACTTGATTCTGATTCGGTCACCTACTACTGGCGGTCGAAACTGGAATCACCGCTAGAAGGCGAGTCCGGAGAGTGGACGACTACATCCTTTACAGTGATTCATGGATCACCTGAAGGCTGGGCGCAGCTTGATTTTCCGCAGTACATCGGGAACGTGGCAGCGGGGCTTGCGGTTGACGCAGGAAGCCGACGCATTAACTTTCTCGAAAGCGCTTTGCCGGTAGACATCGTGACTTTTGGTGAATCGGCGGGAAAACCTGCCGATTCGGTAAGTGTCCGCCTTGCGGGTCAGGAGTATAATCTTTTTGGCCAGGGATTTGGCTGCCGCCTGAACACGATAAACCTGATTGCATTCGATCGCAAATCCACCACGCCCTACGTTGGGGTTTATCTGAAATGGTATGAAATACTTTTTCAATTCGGTGGCCGGCGCCTACTGTGTGGACGTGAACCCTTTGTGATCAACAGCTTTACGCACAACGAGACCTATACAGGTTCTGGTAATGACTTAATTGAATATATCGACACCGTGGCAGAAGGCGACAGTGTAGTGATGTTCAACATTGGAAATGCGGATATTGGCTTATGGCCAGAAGCCGCAAGGGCCAAAGTCGCGGAACTTGGTATTTCATCAGAACAACTTTCTCAGATTGCTTCCGGGGAACCAGTTGTGATTTTTGCGCGCAAAGGAGCTAACCCCGGATCGGCCCGCATTTATCGTCATGAAGGCGCAAATCCTCAGTCGGAGAAGCTTGTTGTTAACGGGACGATTACTGGTGGCTACAGCAGTGGTGCACTAAAATCGGTTTTGATCGGCCCGGCGCAGGAATGGAACTCTGTGCACTATCGATTAAGCGAGGTGGAACTGCAGGATAACGTCCGCATCGAAGTTCGCGGTGTTACACTGGATCGTCAGGAGGTTGAGCTTGTTTCGTCAGCAACTTCTCAGCAGGATCTTTCATTCATTGATGCGCAACAATACCCGATCTTGCGTCTCGTGTTTCATACCGAAGACGATGTCCTGCTGACTTCGGCGCAACTTGAAAAATGGCTCGTTTTGTATACTCCTGTTCCTGAAGGTGTATTGCTTCCCGAAACTGGTTCCGATGTTCAGACTCAATTGCAGGAAGGCGAGAACTTCGCACGTGCCTTCCGATTTGTAAACGTGAGTTCGAGAGATTTCCCTGATTCGCTCTCAGTGAATATGTCAATGTACAATCATCAAAGGGCAGAAACCATACAATCATCATTCAGAATCGGCGGCCCTTTGTCGGGAGACACTACATTCTTCAACATTGCGCGCGAGACTGTGGGTGGTGCCGGTTTGAATGACCTGGGCGTTTACGTTAACCCGCGTGTCCTTGCAGAGCAATACTACGACAATAACAACGTGCTCCTTCGCCGCACCGTCGACGTTGTTCCGGACAAATCCCCGCCAGTAACAGAAGTTACGTTTGATGGAAAGCTTATTGAAAATGGGGACTTCGTTTCACCGGCGCCGGTCATTCGTGTGACTGTTCGCGATGATAATTCCTTCCTTCCGAAATTGGATACTCTCGGGATTGAAATGTACCTCGTTTCGCCATGCGATTTTAAACCATGCGAGACGTTACCGATTTATTTTTCACGCGATGACGTGCAATTTACACCGGCTAGTCTGGATTCTCCGTACGTGATTCAGTTTACTCCGGTACTAACAAACGGTGAGTACACATTTAGTGTGCTTGCATCGGATTCCAGAGGCAATCGTGCATCGAATCCTTATGCGGTGTCTTTCCGCGTTGATCAGGAATCAAATGTGACGTTTGCCTTGCCTTCACCCAATCCGTTCTGGTTCGAGACGGAAGTAGAATTTACGATTCGTGGGCACACGCCCCCGGACGCGGTTCACATTCAGATCTTTGATCTTGCCGGAAGACCGGTGTGGCAGGCAAATTCGACGAGCCTGTCGATCGGGAAAAATTCACTGCGTTGGGACGGTACGGATTCCAGCGGCGGCTACCTGAATAGCGGCATGTATTTGTACACTATTTCACTGTCCCTTGAAGGTAAAACTTTCCGTCAAGCCGGCAAGATACTGCTGCAGCGATAAAGTCTCTCTATTCGTACTTCAGGGTTTGAGCGGGATTAGCAGCTGCCGCACGGAACGACTGCACGCTTACGGTGACGATCGCAAGAACAACAGCGAGTACAGCTGCAATCACAAACACGATGACACTTATGTCGATATGATACGCAAATGAATTCAACCATTCATTCATAAAATACCACGCTACCGGCCACGCAATTCCATTCGCGAGCAGGATGAGCATCACCGTTTCTTTTGACAAAAGTCCGAGTATTTGCGGAATTGTTGCCCCCAGGACCTTCCTGATGCCGATCTCTTTTACCCTTTGCGTTGCGTTGAAGGTCGCAAGCCCAAGGAGTCCAAGACAGGCAATAAAAATTGCCAGCATTGAAAATGTTGTAAAAAGTGTGCTTTGCTTTTGCTCTGCGTCATACAATGCCTGATAGTTCTCACTCAGGAACTGAAAATTGAAAGGCCGTGAAGGTACAAATGACTTCCATAATTCTTCGAGTCGGGTAATTGCCTGCTGGGATGAGGCGCTGTTTATTTTCAATGACAGAACATTGAACCGATTTGAATTCAGGAAGATCATCGGAGCTATGCGCTGATGCAGGGATTCAAAATGGAAATCGCTTACCACTCCCACAAGTTTGCCGCGCACCCCCGCGTATTCGAATTCTTCGTTAAGGTGATCAGTGGGATTTGCCCAACCAAATTCGCGCACAGCTGCCTCGTTAACGATAAACGCAAGCGAGTCATCAGTCACAATACTTTTTGAGAAATTCCGCCCTGCTATCATATTGATATCGTATGTATCGAAGAATGTTTCATCAACACAAATAGTTTTCAGGTTAACCTCGGAAGTCGTGAGGCTGTCTCCCTTAAGTACCCGGGCATTGCCAAAAGAGTCGAGCAGCCTCCCTGTTGGAATACGTGAAGACCGACTGACATTCTTGAATTCGTTCGTACGTGTTACTTCATTGTAGAAGGCGTCGAAGTTATCGTTCAGCTCGGGAAAATTCGGCAAGGTAAGTACCATCTCCCGGTCGTAGCCAAGTGACCGGTTATTAAGATAATCGAGTTGCTGAAATGTGAGCAAAGTGGCGATCACAAGAATAACCGAAATCGCAAACTGTGCCACGACTAGTGTTCGGCGCAACGCCAGACTCGCGCGGGACCCGGACTGAGCTCCTTTAAGACTCACAGCTGGCCTGAATCCGGATAATACGAACGCGGGATAGATACCGGCAATGATTCCAATAAGAATTGCAAACGCAAGCAGTCCCCCAATAAATGAAGGCTGAAGTCCTGAAGCGAATGAAAGACTCTTACCGGTGAATGCATTGAGCCATTCCAGTCCCGCAGTCGCTAACGCAATTGCAAGCAGCAGCGCGAATGCCGAGATAAGAATCGATTCGGTGAGGTATTGTGTGACCAACTGAAAACGGAAAGCCCCTGCTACTTTTCGCAGGCCGACTTCTTTGCCACGTTTTGTAGCACGCGCGGTTGAAAGGTTAATAAAGTTAAAGCACGCAATCAGAATGATGAATGCGCCAATAACGCTCATCATATAAACGTTGTTAATGTTTCCGTTAGCTTCAATTTCGTCGTCAAGTTGAGAACGCAGGTGAATGTCGGTAAGCCGCTGCAGATATAGCGTCGTAACTTTGGATGCAATAAAATCCGCCTGACCACTGAAATTTGTTTTCACAAAATTACCAAAGTGCTTGTCAAGGAATTCCGGAAGCCTGGATTCAATTGCCTCCGCATTTGATCCCGGGTGAAGCAAAATGTATGTACCAAATGCATTGTTTCCCCAGTTGGTCTCCAGCCCTTGCCGACCATAGATATTGTCGTTCTCCATGGTGATAAATGAAACCATGAATTCAGGGTGCCAGTGTGACTGATCGGGAAAATCTTTGTAGACGCCGGTGACTTCCAAATCAAATTGATTGTTTGCACGAAGCCGCTTTCCTATAACGTCGGTTGTATTGAAGTATCGTTGCGCAGTTTTCTCTGAAAGCATTACAGTGAATGGCCGCGCTAATGCCTTTGCCGGGTCTCCGGATAAAACCGGAATGTCCATTATATCAAATAACGTTGGTTCTACGATGAACAAGTTCTGCTCACTATTCATCATCTTTAGTTCGCCGTTTTCCTCCAGACCAACGACAATGCCGAAATTTATTGTACGTGCTGTTGCCTCAATTTCGCCAAAGTCATTCTTCAATAACGGTGCAATAGGAGGGGCGACGCTCGAGAGATGCAGGTTCACTTCACCCTCCGCGGAATGGAAACTCCGCGTCACGCGATAGATCCGGTCCGCATTTGAATGGTAACGGTCGTAGGCCAACTCATCCTGGACAAATAAGTAAATGAGAATACAACACGCCATACCCAAGCCAAGACCGAGAATGTTAATGATAGCGGTCAGCTTGTGACGTGAGAGGGAGCGCAGGGCGACTTTGAGGTAATTAGTCAGCATACAGTTGAATTTGAGACTGACACCTTTCAAACAGTGTGCAGAATTTGAAAGTGCTTCTCAGACCCTGAAATGCAGTTTTGAATATCTGCGCTGTTCGCATTCGCAATACACGTGTCCGGCAGCGAACTCGACACCTTCTGATGGCAATCAGCTTTTTTTTCTATTTTTAGTTTTCGCAATGTCTTTCTTATGAGGAAATGGTTTCTCCTTGTGTTGTTTCTGACGGGTACTGGCAGTGTTTTCGCATTCAATGAGGGTAGCGACAGCCTTCTGATTGAATTGCTTCATACGATCGATAAACGATCTGCCTATGTAAATCAGCGCCTGGAGCGAATAAAAATCCTGCATCAAAAATTGTCAGACGCTAAGGCAAAACCTCATGCTGACCTTTTTGATGTCTATAATGCTCTCTTCATCGAAAACCGCAAATTCATTTACGACTCCGCCTTCAAATACGCAACGCGGTTGATAGACGTCGCGCATCGCCAAAAGGATCCTGTTAGAATTGGCCTTGCGCGTTCGCAACTTGGATTTGTGCTCATATCCTCGGGGCTTTTTAAAGAAGCGTTCGACACACTGTACCGCGTTGAACCACGGGTACTGCCCGATTCAGCACGCGTTGAATACTTCACGCTCATGGCCCGTGGCTGTTATGATCTCGGTGATTTTAACAACGATACTTTCTACAAATCTTATTATTTCAACCTCGGTCATCGTTACATTGACTCAGCGCGCATGTTTTGTCAGCCGGGAACCTACCGCGACCTGTACCTTAGTCGAATTAAGAACCTCAAAACCCGGAATTATGAAGGTGGCCTCAAAGACTCACGAGCGATCCTTGATCTGTTTTCGCTACCATACGAAGAGCAAGCCATTAACTTTTATGACCTGAGCCATTCGTATGCTATGATCGGCGACACGGAAAAGGCACGGGAACACCTGATACGTTCGGCGCTTGCTGATTTACATGCAGCAACGAAGGAAACGGCAGCAATGCACGCACTCGCTCGGATGATGTACGATGAAGGTCGCATCGAATATGCTTATAGATTCATTCAACAGGCTCGTGAGGATGCGTTGTTTTATGGTGCGCGCCAACGCCAGTTCGAAATTTCCGCCATTGAACCCCTGATTTCGTCGGCGAAACTCAACAGCGTCGATGCTCAGCGCAGAAATTTGCTTCTGCTTTCGGGCGCACTTGTCGCGCTGGTTGTACTCGTCATTGCATTTGCGGTGATTATCTCCAAACAATTGAGACGTTTGAAAACTGCTGAAATGGCGGTGAAGACTGCCAATGCAGAATTGCGGGTCAGCAATCACGAGCTCAGAGAAGCTAATCGCATCAAAGAAGAGTACATTGGCTATTACTTCAATATCAACGCCGACTACCTGAATAAAATTGAGGCTTTTAAGAAAGCGGTTGACCAGAAACTGATTAATCGACGATATGACGAACTCCGGTTTATCGTCGATAATATCAACCTCAAACGTGAACGTGAAAACCTTTCGTACAGCTTTGATAAGGTATTTCTCCGGCTGTTCCCGGACTTCATTCAACGCTACAATTCCATGTTCAAGCCTGAGGACCAGATCCAGGTAAAGGACGAGCCTGTTCTCAACACTGAGATGAGGATTTTTGCACTTATCCGGATGGGGATCGATGACCCGGAAAAAATTGCGAAGATTCTTGGCTATTCGGTGAACACGATTTATGCGTACAAGACGCGCGTAAAGAGCAAATCAATTGTACCGAATGACCAATTCGAACAAATGATTAAGGAGACAAAAACGGCCTGACTTGCTATATTTCGTCTATATTTTCTTGTCCTTTGTTTCGAATAAATTTCTGATGATCAATTCATTGTGAAAATGTTTGTTAATATTTTCTGATATTTTCGAAATACAAATTGTGGTCGGCTGCGGGTGACGATAAATTTGATTGTGCCACTACCCGGTGGAATTCTTTGATTGTCTTTAACCCAAATCGAAGTTCATGCAAAAGAATGCGGCCAAACCCCGGAGAATTGAATTCATCGGAAATCACAAAAATGATTCAATTGTAATTGGAAACTACGGTGACGTCCGCCTGATAGCGCAGGGAACCTTCGACCTCTCGGGATTGATCTACTGTGGAAAAAACACCGTTGAAATCAACCTGACGGGCGAAGGTGTGATTTCCTTCAGTGGCATATGTAAGAAGCTGATGTTGCGGGGAATCGATGGAAATTGCACGCTCAACCTCACCAACCTGTCATGCGATACAGTTTGGTGTGAGTCGGTCAAAGGAAAATCCATCATCAACCTAGGCCCCACACGGTTGATAGAATTGATCAGCCTTGACAACGAAGCTGTTGTCCGATATCCGGGAAAAGCTGTGTTGCTCAATTACTCGCTTCGCGGAAACTCAAAAATCGAATCACTCGCCGCCTGAGCGTACGAACGCAGGAACCCGTTACTTTACAGAGACTCCGTTTTCACTGAGCTTCTTCTTTTGGTCGGCGGTCAATGTCCATTGATCCGAAAAGTGTCCGTCAGCAACAGGTGCGTCGAATGAACCTTTGTATAGCACGAAGTCTTTGAAATTTCCAAGAAATTGAAAGGGCAGCGGCGGGCCAAAACGCGAGGTTTCTTTTGAAGTCCACCACGGCAATCCAGAGTGAACGACGATGTATCGGGATGCAACCGGGAAGATGTACAACAAACCAAGTTGATCATCGGTCGTGGCAAGTTGCATCGGCAATAGATTGCTGTATTTCTGGATAAGAGCATTTGTCGTCGGCGTTCCAAACAAAATAAGGTTAGCAGAAGCGATGTCGCTTGGGCGAACTTCCCTGTCGGCCAGAATCCGTGGGAAAACCATTACGCGTCCAAGGAATGCATTGCGATAGACAGACCAGTCTGCTGCTTTGGCAGCTGCTTCCATTCTTGATTTCAGTTCTTCCTGAGACGGGTTGTCGGCAGTCCCGTACACATATATATGGCGATCGGAAAATGCTGCGTTGATCGGTCCCTCAGCGCCACGGCGTTTTACAGTCGCGGATTCAGCATCCCTGCCCTGAATCCATTTTCCGTTCTTGAAAACAAAGGAAAGTGAGTCGGCGGGAACAGTTTTGACCTTCTTACCATTGATTGTAATGTCAATTGGCGATGCAGCCTGATATTCGGGATGATCTGCAACGGTCAAGGTAAACGCCTCCGTGTGGCTGGCGTTTACTTCCAGCTTGTTCTTGCCGGCAAATCTCGCGTCTATGCTTGCCGTTGTACCCGGTGTCATCTTATCGATCTTAACCCAATAGGCTTTGTTGTATTCGTATCGCTGTGTGCCGAACTTCACTCGCTCCGGGAAGCGATTTCGTGTATGTTTTTCCAGCCATTGAAAGACAGAGCCATCAGCATAGGCGTTTTCCCAGCTGTTGTGCTGAACACCGGGATACTCGGTGTACTCGACTTGTGTGCCGTTTTCTTTGAGTCGTTTCACCCAATCGCGCGAGACATTCACCGGCACCGCCTGGTCTGCGTCACCGTGATGAAAATACATAGGTATATTCAAACTGTTTGGGAGATACGCATCGGTTCCACGAGGTGGGGCAGGACACACCGGAACGAGTGCTGCCCAGATGTCGGGCCGCGTGAGCCCTAGCCAAACGGTACCTCCTCCGCCCATCGAAAGGCCAGTGAGATATGTTCTGTCTTCATCAATGTGAAACCGGCTCTTAACGTCGGCGAGAACATCGTACACATCCTTTTCCGCAACGCCCTGATAGCCCATCGTTCCTCTGGCAAAAGGTGACGCAACGATGAAGTCCACGTCCTTCCATGCCGGGAAGTAGCGGCTTGCTTCCACGTCAGTTTCATCCTGATTGTTACTCTTTCCAAAAACCCGGCGAAGTGCAAGACGATGATTTGAACCAGCACCGTGTAACATAATTACAAGCGGATACTTTTTGTTCGCGTCATAATTTTTTGGAATGTACAATCCATAAGGCTGTTCCGTATCGTCAACGGATGAAAAGAACGTAAGTACCTGGGGCCCCGGCTTCAGGGTTTGAGAAAAACTCTGCGATGGCAGGCCTAGACTAAGTAAGAGGAGTAGGTACACGGCGTATTTCATAAATATCATGTTTTATCAATTCTAACTTAAAGCAAGAAACCAGTATCGCAAAGGTCATGTGACAGGCGGAGCGTCACGAATATCCCAATCTAGCCTTTGCCTCCGTTGTGAGCCCGGAGCGCCTTTTCTACGTCTGTTGGTGTATCAATTCCAATAGTTTCAATATTTGTTTCCACGACTTTTATCTTATAGCCATGGGTCAGCCACCGTAGCTGTTCCAGCGATTCTGCAGTTTCAAGTGCAGCTACAGGAAGCTTCGTTATTGCCTTAAGTATATCGCACCTGTATGCGTACATGCCAATGTGTTTGTAAAAAGTATGAGATGACAACCAGTCCTCTTTTGATGTAGCGCGAAGATAGGGAATTGTAGCGCGGCTGAAGTACAACGCGTCGCCTGTTGCTGCCGCCACCACCTTGACAATGTTCGGGTTGAAAAGGGTTTCGGATTGTGTAATACTTTTGATTAGTGTGGCAATTTCCGTTTTCCCATCAAGCGCGCGGATCAGCAGGTTAATCTGTTCAGGGTCGATAAATGGTTCGTCGCCCTGAATATTGATCACATAGTCAAATGGTTTGCCCATTAACTCCAGCGCTTCGTAACACCGGTCTGTTCCCGATACATGACTTTCGTTTGTCATGCATACCCGCCCGCCGAAGGCAATGACGTGGTCGTAGATTTCAGTGTTATCTGTAGCGACGACAACTTCATCAAGTACCGACTTCCCCGCCTGTTCCCACACACGGCGGATCATCGTCTTGCCACCGATATCAATAAGAGGTTTACCAGGAAACCGGGTGGAGGCAAATCGAGCGGGGATGATGCCAAGTATTTTCATCGTTTAACGGTCGGCTAGGCAGTTTCCGGTGAAGATTTCCGGACGCGAAGCGACGTTGTTTCCTCACCAATTACTTCAATCTTTTCGCCCTTGTTGACGTATTCGCCCTGCGTGTATGCATCGTAGACCTTGCCTTCGATGAGGACTTTGCCACCTGGTCTGAGCACGGTGTGTGCTACGCCGGACTTACCTGTCATTGGCTCCGGGAAAAAAGTAGACGTGTATCCGAGCGCTCTGTCCTGGGTCGCTGTAAGAGCAACTTTCTTGAACAAATTGGACTCCACGAATCTTGAACCGCCGACAAACAACAAGAGAATTCCACCGAGGAATCCCAATAAGGCAGCGAGCACTGCAGCGAAGATGTCTTCACCAGGGACGAACTCGAAATTGAAAACGTCATTGTTGATCATGATAAGGATCAATGACGTAACAGTCAGCGTTATTCCTGCAACCCCCGCGATACCAAATCCGGGAATTACAAAAATCTCGAGGGCAATCAAGATGAGTCCGATAAAGAATGCAATAATTTCCCAGTTCGCGGCAAGTCCTGACAAGTAATAGGGAACGAGGTATAATATCAACGCTGTGAGTGCTGCGATTCCAGGAAAACCGACACCCGGTGTTTGTAGCTCAAACCAAAGTCCGCCCACGATCACCAGAATGAGAATACCGCTTACAAACGGATTGAGGAAAAAGCTGATTATGCGTTCGATACCGCTCAGCTCAAATCGCTTGAGCTCGTAGTTCGTTACGCCATTTCGCTCAAGGATTTCTTCAATGGATTTTACTTTGGCTTCACAATATCCGTATCTAATTGCTTCGTCGGTAGAGAACGTTATCACCTGCCCAGCTGGCGAGATGCTGTCAATTTCAAGATTCTCGTCAACCATACCTTCAGCTATACGTGGATCGCGATTATTTTCAGTCGCTGTTGATCGCATGATGGAACGCATATATGATTGATATTTGTCTGGGGCTTTTTGTCCAGTGCCATCTACGACGGTTGCTGCTCCGATTGTCGCACCCGGTGCCATGTAAATGCTGTCACAGGCAATTGAAATCAGTGCTCCCGCGGATGCTGCGTCGGCGTTGATGAAAACCCAGATCGGTTTTTCGAACTTCATGATAAGGTCTACGATCTCCTTCGCATCCGTGAGAACACCACCATAGGTATCCATTTCGATAATCACGATATCAGCCTTCGTGTCTTCTGCATGACCGAGTGCCACCTCGACGTAACGTTTCATCGGCGGATCGATCGTTGCCTTGATTTCCATTACCATGACTTGTTGCCGTTGCGTGAAGGCTGTCAATGAAATCAGGAGGAAAAGTATGGTAAATGAGTATTGTTTCATGGATGGCAGGAATGTGTACTTCCGGACTTATTGCAATTCATCGGTTTTGCCTTTCATTCCTGGAAAGGTCGGCATAAACTTGCATAAAATTAACAATTAAGCAAGTTGGACGGGTACCTTCGGTTGAACTTTTCTCATCACTTCGATGCGGCAATCTGGAATATGGTAGTTTCACCCGAAGCGGATACACTGGTACTTGAGATACGTGACCTCCAGAAGAAGCAGGTACGATTTTCGGCCATTGATTTGAAATCGAACGCCTTTATCTGGAAAGACAAAGGATTGGACGAACCGTGGTGGGTTAATCTCTCCCTCATCGCGAGAGGTGTTCTTGTTTTTACGGTGTATATGGACACCAATAATCCCGACAAGAAAGGCGTCGTCGCATGTGCTTTGCAAGATCTTCAGCCGCTTTGGTGGAATAATGATTTCTCGGTGGCGGCTCTTGGAGAAGGCGCTGTAAGGGGATTTACTAGTAAATTTGGTCTACAACAGATAGCGTTGGATATAAAAACCGGCCAGAAACGTGAGGGTTCTCATGATATTAAGCTGATT
>JAEZDW010000273.1 GCA_023417955.1 Bacteroidota bacterium | reverse complement strand
TTGAAAACTATCCCGCTCTGGCGGGATTTTTTTTCAATAGATTGTTCCGGTTGTATCCGGGACGGGCCCTGGTGGTGGAATTGGTAGACACGCAGGACTTAAAATCCTGTGGCTAGTAATAGTCGTGCGGGTTCAAGTCCCGCCCGGGGTACTGATGTTCAAGGAGTGCGTGTATTGTTTGAAATGACGCGCCGTCCTACTCCGCAGAGCTCAACACAAGCATGGTATTTTCCTGATTTGTCGGTGCGGCCAGAGTTCTCTTTTCTTCCGCGTCGATTCCATACACATCATCATAGAATTCAACCTTGCCATCGCGAAACATGCATGTGAAGTATCGTATATGAATCGGTATGTCCTTAATCTTTACCGCCATCTGCTTTTCGAATTCGAGGTATTGGTCAAGGTCTTCTGGTGTAACTATTTCGTTGTCGCGTAACAAGAATCTGCCCAGTTCCATCGCATGCTCGACACGCACGCAACCGTGACTGATCGCGCGCTTCTTACGATTAAAAAGCAATCGCGCGTTGGTATCATGTAAATACACCGCATACGGATTCGCAAACCAAAACTTGACAAGTCCTAACGCATTGTGCAGCCCTTGTGTTTGTCTGAATGTGTACGGAAAGTTATTGCGATGCAGCGAAGCCCACGGAATTGAATCCGGATTGAGTACCGTTCCATCCGGTGAGAGAATTTCATAATTATGATTCCGAAGATATAGACTGTCGCGCTTTGCCTGCGGGAGTATCTCATTTACGGCAATACTGCGCGGAACATTCCAGTAAGGATAAATGATGAATGAACGAATGACACCATCAAGGATAGGCGTTTCATTTTTGCTCGACCCAACGATCACTTTCGATTTAAAAGCTATCGTATCGCCTTCAACCAACTCAAGACTGTAATCGGGAATGTTCACAAGAATGTATCTCCCGTTCAACTCTGTCTCCTTCCTCCATCTGTCAAGATTCACCTCAATGGTGGAAAGTTGTTGTGACTCTTTGGTTGAATCCTCATGTGCGCTACTTATTAATCGTGTACGCAGGTCAACCGAACTGGTGTCGATCAGTTTCTTAACTGCGTGCCGGAGTAACTTGTATTGGTCGCGTGCAGGTTCCTGCTCCTCCAGGAAGGAGCGGATCGCGTTTCTCGAGATCGACGCATTGAGTATGGCAACGGCTGCCGAATCCATGCTTCTTTGCGACGGACGCAATGCGGTGTCGAGATGTGACCTTCTCCCGTATTTCAGGTCCCGCATCATTGAAACAAAGGCATCCGTAAGCAACATATCTGACCGCCGGATCACGTCATCGTTTTCAAACGCGGAGTCATAGAATAAGCGAGTTAGTTCACCAGCATGGTAATGGTCGCGCGTCAATCCATAATAGCGACTATGTTGAATTATGTGGAACAATGTATCCGCCTGAGGCGAAGGGCGCTTGTGGTTCCACCACGCCGGAATAAACTGGCGTTTCGCATAGAAATTATACACCGCAGATGAATGGTTCAGGCTATCAAAGTAGTGCGTTCCCGAATCGATGACGGCAATTTTCTGAATATCTGACTGAGATGTTACATCACCGGAAGTTGCGCTCCCTGAAAAATGGTAGCACCCCGACAACGTTGTGATCAAACTAACTGAAACTACGGCACCGGTGAAAAGTGATCTTCTGTTCTTTTTGCTGTTGTTTGAAACGGTCATGCAGGGGGTTGGGGTCATCACTGAATATCGTGATTTTCCAACAACGCATTGACTGCCCAAATGCCTTTCAGGCGGGCAACCTTACACCAACGAGATGAAATGAATTTTTTCTGGTTGCGGAGATTGAATTCCCACAGTAAGGATATGAAACTTTTCCGGTTGAAAAGATTGAGTTCAAGATTGATTCTCACAGAAAGCACGGAACACACAGAGAAGACACAGATGGAGACGCGCAGAAAGCACGGAAAAAGAGAAAGCACAGATGATTTGTGCTCTCTCTTAGTGTATTATGAATTGAGTTGAATTTCTTCGCCTTCGCGGTTGAGGAATTTGAATTCCGTTACGGCGAGTGATGTATCGCTTTCCATCTTAATCCACTTCTTGTATTTGAAATACCAGCGCATACGTTTAGAGATAAACCCTGCAGTAAAATACGCATAGAGGTATGGATGAACGGCGACTACCAGGTCCTTTTCGTTTTGTTTAAGGAGAAGGTGTTCGAGGTTCTTTTCAATAAGATCTGAGATAAGAATTGACGCGGTGATCTTGCCAGTGCCGTTGCATGTAGGGCAGACCTCCTTCGTCGTGATATTCATTTCAGGACGAACACGTTCACGCGTGATCTGCATCAAACCAAATTTTGACAACGGGAGAACAGTCGACTTGGCTTTATCATCGGCCATTGCATCGCGCATGGTTTTGTAAATCAGTTTTTTGTTTTCCTGATTCTTCATGTCGATGAAATCGACTACGATTATGCCTCCCATGTCGCGCAGCCGGAGTTGTCTGGCGATTTCCTTGGCTGCCTCGAGGTTTACCGATAGTGCTGTTGTTTCCTGATTTTCTTCGCGGTTGGATTTGTTGCCGCTGTTTACATCGATTACGTGCAGAGCTTCGGTGTGCTCAATGATCAGGTAACCGCCTCCACGAAGGCTTACGGTCTGACCAAAGGCAGACTTGATCTGCTTTTCGATTCCGTAGTGTTCGAAAATTTTTGCCTTGCCGTTAAACAGCTTGACGATGCGTTCTTTTTCAGGAGCAATCTTCTGAATATACGCCTTTACATCGTCGTAGATTTTCTTGTCGTCTACATGAACGTTGTCAAAAGATTCGTTAAGCATGTCGCGAAGCAGCGACGAAGTTTTGTCGAGTTCACCGATGATTTTGTCCCGAGGGTTGGCAGTTGCGAGACGCGTCATACCTTCTTCCCAGGTTTTGACCATGTTGCGGAGATCGCGGTCAAGTTCAGCGACTTCTTTGCCTTCGGCAACCGTGCGAATGATGACGCCGAAGTTTTCGGGTTTAATGGATTGGATTAAACGAAGGAGGCGTTTACGCTCCTCGCTGCTGGTAATTTTTTTAGATACGCTGACAGCGTTTGAAAATGGCACCAGGACCAGGTACCGCCCGGCCATGGATAACTCGCAGGATAATCGTGGGCCCTTTGTAGAGATCGGCTCCTTCACCACCTGAACTGGAATCATTTGATTCTTCGACAGCTGCTGGGTAATCTTCCCGTGCTTGTCGATGTCAGGTTCAATGTTGAATTTGTCTAGTTTGCCGCCGTTGATCTTTTTAGCACGAACCAGTTTCGAAAACTTTTGTAACGAACTGAATTGAGGGCCGAGATCAAGGTAGTGCAGAAAAGCATCTTTATCGTAGCCTACGTCTATGAAGGCTGCATTGAGCCCCGGAACTACTTTCTTGACAGTTCCAAGATAAATGTCTCCTACGGTAAATTTGCTTCCTTCTGCTTCCTGGTGGAATTCAACAAGCGTCTTGTCTTTTAGAAGGGCTATACGACATCCGTCTTGAGTTGCACTAATAATTAGTTCGTTACTCAAAACCTTT
>JAEZDW010000195.1 GCA_023417955.1 Bacteroidota bacterium | reverse complement strand
TACGGCTAACAGCGATATGACGAGTAGTGATTTTTTGATGGGTGACGTTTACTAAGTAACGTAAACAATTTAAAAAAGTATGCCTGTTATCCGGCAAGTGGAATATTAGCCATTTCAACGGCACCTGATTTCCTCAGGGTAACGTTATTCGGGGTAGGCAATTTCTTCGTTTTTACGATTGTTTCCAGCAATTTCGAAGGAACCGGAGCCAGTTTCCCGACATGACTTTTTCGATGTCTTCCGATGTATATCCCCGCACAGACAAACGGTCCGGAATGCGAGCAAGGTCAGCAATCGTTTCGATATCGGCCGGAGACTGTTCTTTGCCGAACGCACCGTCGAGGTCAGAACCGATTCCAATATGGTTAGCGTTGCCGGCAATCTGGCAGATGTGATCCATGTGATCAATCAGCGTATCAAATGTGCAGTTCATCTCCTGAGGCGAGGACTTGCCGCGAACCCAGCCGGGTACCATCATCCAGGCATCCATGACACCACCGATAACTGCGCCGCGGGATATCAGTTCCTTGATCTGGTCGTCACTAAACTGGCGGTTGTGATCAACAAGAACGCGGCAGTTATTGTGACTTGCCCAGACGTGTCCATGAAAATGATTCATTGCTTCCCAGAATGAATCATCACAAAGATGTGTGGCGTCCAGAATAATGTTTAAGCGTTCCATCTCGCGCAGCAGGTCGCGCCCCGCATTACCTAAGCCACCCGTTGCGTTCGTACCCTGAGCATAACGGCCCGGACCGTAGTGACCAGGACCAATAGCGCGCAAACCATAGGCATACGCTCTTTCGACATAGTTCAGATTCACAATGCTGTCTGCACCCTCGAGACTCAGGATGAATCCGATGGGCTTCGGGTGTTTAGTATCACCCGCCCACGATGCAACATGCTTGTCCAGATTGTTGAGGTTTGTGATCTGTACAAGTTCGCCGGCCTCTTCCATGGTGCGATACCATGCAAGCTGCGCCTGCGTCTGAGCCCACGCCTGTTCCGGCGAATGCCACCCGGGAAGGTTGTTGCCGGGCGCCACGTAACGTGCGATTTGTGTGGCCACGACTAACCCGATGTCGCCCTTTCGCAACTCTTCAAAGTTTACCACACCGTTACCGCGATCAGGTTTGTCCTTAAGATCTTTTTCGCGTTCTCTGATTTCGGAAATTGGACGCCGGTAATCCCGGTTCCACTCCATGGCATTCATTGCAAGGTCGAGATGGGCGTCGATGGTGAACATAGAAATGTGGTTTAGTAAGGTCGATTCAGATCGTTAGCTTCCTGTTTCTCGAAAGCGTTTGCCAGGTATCCGTTACCTTGTGATCCTGTACCACATGTGCGGTATCATACAACGCAATGGTAGGGCACACGTGGTAGGGAATGCCGTAAATAACGTCGCCGACCTTATAGTTATTTTCTCCGACAACACGGAATACCATGTGCTCTTCACTGTGGCCAAGCGGTTCAAGATCAGGCGCATCCAATAGGCTGATCCGTTTTTCAAGCGGGTTCTCCGATGCAATTGCTTTATGTCCAAGGTCCAGACAGACGGTGTTTTGCGCGGGTACTGAAATAACACGCGTAAGCAACACCGCCGCATGAAGGTAATGTTGTTCAGCGAGGATTGTTTCGTAACCCTTATCCCAGTAGATAAACGTTCCCGGACTGCATTCGATGCCTTTTCTGCGGGCATGTATCGGATACGTTGGCGTTCCCCCGGCGACGATTATCAGAGGATGGTCAACCTGTCGTGACAACTCTTCAAGCAGTGCTGGTACGGGCTCGAAAGCGGCGTCGCATTTTTCTGCGCGTTTGCCGAAATCCGCATCGCGTATATGTCCATCATAAACGTGCAGCCCGCGAAGCGAAATCCCCGGAAGGGATTGTATTTCGTCATAGAGACCGGCAACAAGTTTCGGGTCGATCCCCGAACGATTCATGCCGACGTTCAAATCAAAAAAGTACTCAAGCTTTTTGCCGGATGAAGAGAAGACATCCGACAATGATTTCGCAGTAGCTGCATTATCTACAAGTGTTGACCATCTAACTTCCGGGAAGTGACGCGTGAGCATTTCAAGCCGTGCCATCTTGGGACCAACGGGCTGATGTGCAAGCAGAATGTCCTTTGCCCCCGATTCCGCCAGCATCTCTGCTTCCGAAATTGTCGCGCACTTGAATTTTGTAATTCCCCTGGCAATCAGCATACGCGACACCTCGCCGGACTTATGTGTCTTCACGTGGGGCCTGAGGCGTTGGATGCTGTCGATGCTCCCTATCAGCGTGTCGACGTTGCTGGTAACGCGGTCTTTGAAAATCAACAGGGCGGGACTATCAACCTGGTTTTCATCCCGGAGCTTGTACCATGGCATTGTGCTCATACCAATTCAAACATAGCCTCGATCTCAACCGGAATGTTGTCAGGCAAGGACCCCATTCCAACGGCGCTGCGCACACCAACACCGTTGTCTTCGCCCCATACCTGGGCAAAGAGTTCACTGCAGCCGTTAATGATGTAGGGATGTCGTTCAAAGTCGGATACGCAGTTCACCATCCCAAGTACTTTTATCACGCGTTTTATGCGGTTGAGACTTCCAAGGTTTTGCTTCAGCGTTGCCAGGATTGCGAGCCCTACCTGCTGTGCAGCAAGTTTGCCATCCTCCGGAGAAATGCTATCACCGATACGCCCTATGATCAGCGTGCCGTCTTCCTTTACGGTTCCATGCCCTGAAACGTAAACGAACTTATCGACAATCAGAAATGGTTTATAGACACCGAGCGGTTTCGGCGCCGGCGGGAGTGTAAGCCCAAGTGTGGTGAAACGCTCGTCAGGGGAAAGGGAAGCAGTCATTGTATGGCAGTTGTTCCCCCGAAATTTAGGGATAACCGCCTAGGCCAGCAAACTCAGAACCGAAAAGAAGTGAAACACACTACCACCAAGAACGAATAGATGCCAGATGCAATGGCTGTATCGCAGCCTGTGATTGACAAAGAATACTGTGCCGAGTGTGTAAGAAAGTCCGCCAAGCAAAAGGAAGACAAATGTGTGTGTAGGTGTGCTTTCATAGAGCGGTTTTATCGCAGCAAGAATTATCCATCCCATGAGCACGTACATGATCGTTGAGAAGATTTCCTTCTTGCCAGTGTAGAATGCTTTGATGATGATACCGATGATGCAACACGCCCACACGACTCCAAAAATCGTCCAGCCAATCCAGCCGCGAAGTACTGCCAGACAAAACGGTGTGTATGTGCCTGCGATCAACAGATAGATCGCCATATGATCAAATTTTCTGAACAACTCCTTAATCCCCGGTGACTGAAAACTATGATAGAGCGTCGAAGCGAGATATAACAATACCAGCGTGCCACCAAACACGGCAAAGCTTACAATATGCCACGCATTGCCTCTCATGCTGGCGAAGATGATAAGCAAGACTAAACCGGATACCGCGAGCAGTGCTCCGATTCCGTGTGTGATTGCGTTCCAGATTTCTTCCCTGTTGCTGCTTCTATTTGCTGATGTGTTCATGTGTCTCCTAAAAAGACGCCAATAAATAAAATCAGCCGAACCCGTCATATGATCTAAATCAAGTACAGCCGGATTTTCTTCCAACGGTCAGCCACAGCGTCGTGAGGTGGGACTAGGCGATAAAAATCAGCCTGGCGTAATGAATGAGCATCACGCCGGCGAGACCCGCAATCGCCACAATCGTTTCCATGAGCGACCACGACAGGATTGTTTCTTTCAGCGTGAGGTTAAAGTATTCCTTATACATCCAGAAGCCCGAGTCATTGACATGTGAAAACATAAGGCTGCCCGCACCAATTGATAATACCATCAGGTTGGGGTCAACTCCCGGATTATCCAGCAAAGGCACAACGATGGATGCTGCCGTAAGTCCGGCGACGGTGGCAGAGCCGACACACACGCGTATACCGCAAGCGATAAGCCAGCCAAGCACCAACGGATGGATATTGATGGTATTGAGCGTGCTTCCAATTTCGCCGCTGACTCCGGTGGCAATCAGAATTTCCTTCAAGGTTCCGGCTCCGCCGATGATGAGCACCAGCATCGCAATGTCCTTCACGGCTTCACCGTAAATGCCCATCACTTTGTTCATTGAATTTCCCATAAAGACGCCAAGAGTAAATGTGGCGATGAGCAGGGACAATATCATGACAATTGCGGGATCGCTGATGAATACGAGAAAGTCTTTCAGTGCACTCCCTTCTTCCAGGACGCTGTTAAGTATTGTTGTTATCGACAGTAACATCACCGGAAGGAGAGAAGAAAGGATACTGTTAGTCAGTGATGGAAGTTCACTGTCAGGTTTTGTGTCTGCTACGAATGTATCAGGAATAGGCGGGTTGATTCTCTTCAACGTGCGCGAGAAAAGAGGGCCAGCCAGTGCCACGGTCGGGATGCCGATCATTATACCATACAATAGCGTTTTACCCATGTCGGCGTTAAATTGTCCGACGAGAGCCGTTGGAGCAGGATGTGGAGGCAAAAATCCGTGCGTCACTGAAAGTGCCGCGAGCATAGGCAAACCGATGTAAACAAGAGGTAGCTTGAACCTGTAAGCGACCGAAAAAATCAGCGGCACCACCAATACAAAGCCGACGTTGTAAAACAGAGGTATGCCAATGATAAATCCCGTTGCGACGAGTGCCCATTGAATGTAACGCTCGCCGAATATTCTCATCAACCCGGAGGCAATGCGTTGCGCTGCACCGCTGTCGGCGGCGAGCTTACCAAGCATTGCGCCGCATGTAACGACGATGATGAGACCACCAAGCATGTCGCCCAGGCCTTTTTGTATCGACGGCGTAATTTGCCTTACGTTGAGACCCAACATCATGCCAGTGAGTATTGATACAATCAGAAATGCCAGGAATGCATTGATCTTAAACAATGTGATCAACAGGATGAGTAGGCCGATATTGATATAGATGACAAGGAAAGTGTAAGGAATGTCCAGCAGGTAAAGCGCGAGAACGGAAAGCAGAAATCCTGTTAGGTACCGGCTGACACGAAGTCTTTCCAGAACGGCAAGAAAAGCGAGCCCCGCGAGCGAAATGATGAGTTGCATCAAGGTTTGGTCTAAGGTTATTTGACGAAACTAAGGCTAAATTAATAAAGCACAAAAGGCTTTTTAGTAAATGCCATCTGGAGTGCGGGATAGGTTTGGTAGAGATACCGGTTTATAATAACTTAGGTGAAACGTTATTTATAATGAGAAGCATTGGCCGTCATGAGTTGTTAGTGGTTCTTTTTTTTGCATTAGCAATTACCATTGCTTCAATTCTAATTCGGGTTTTTGTGAACGATTCTGCTGTTCCATTTTCCCTCGCAATTTCTTTCCCGATTTCGGTTCTGGCAGGATTTATTTTTGTTGCGTTCATGCGTTACCTGCGTAACAAAATGATCGATTCAATTGCTGTCGACGTCGACGAAAATGAAGCGGTGCTGAAAACGAGCGGGGCAAATCATGTCGTAAAAAAGGAAGGCGTTGGAGGTAAACTAGCGCTTACAGATCGCCGGCTGATTTTTACGTCGCACAAGCTTAATGTGCAGAACCACCAATTCGAAACATCAATAGATGACGTCCTTACTGCGGAACCCGTCAGGTTTTTTACTTGGTTCGAGACCGGCCTCATGCTTCACCTGAAGAATGGAGAGCAGCGCAAGTTTATTGTAGACAATCCCGGCGAATGGATCCGGTCAATTCGTGAGTTGCAGCGCGCGAAGGCGTTCTGAAAAATCAGGTCTTACCTATTCGGAGAATGGACCGATTTCAGAATTCTAAAACTTATCAGGAATCTGAATAATACGGATAACTACTTCGTGCGGGTCGCCGTCTGTGTCAACCATGCTGAACTTCACCATCGGGTTGTCCCGGTTAAGATTACTTTCAACATTCACAATCTTGTTTCCCTGCAAATGTTTTTGAATCTCTTCCTGCAGGACGTGCAACGCGTTGGCAAAATCGACCTCCAGAGGGCTGGGATTGTAGGTGGTGGTTTTCATTCAAGTCTCAAAGGTTAAGGATCAGCGGTTGGTAAAAATGCTACCAACGTATTAAAGCAGAAGCCCATGTGAACCCACTGCCAAATGCTGCCAGACAAATTAAATCATTTTCCTTGATTTTCCCTTCAGCCCAGGCCTCGCTCAGCGCAATAGGAATGGACGCAGCTGTTGTGTTTCCGTATCGCATGATGTTGTTGTAAACCTGATCATTTGAAAGTGCGAGCTTTTCCTGGATATACTGACTTATACGCAGGTTCGCCTGATGGGGAACCAGCAGGTTAATGTCTTCCTTCTTTAATCCGTTCGCATCCAGCGCTTCCTGAATGACTTCCATGAACCGCACTACGGCGTGCTTAAAGACCTGGTTGCCATTCATATGCACTTTGAACGACGACGTGTCCAGTATCTGGTCCGGTTGACGTTCAGCGTGTGGCCGGCTACTGCCAGGGTCCTTAACGTAAAGTTCTTCGGCAAACCTTCCGTCAGAATGGAGGTGCGTTGACAGGAGACCCGGCTTGTCCGAAGCCTGCAGAATTGCAGCCCCGGCACCATCACCAAAAATTACCGCTGTGTTGCGACCCCGTGTTGTCAGGTCTAACGCGGTGGACTGGATTTCAGCCCCGATTACGAGTACCGTCTTATACATACCGCTTCGGATATACGCGTCGGCAACGGAGAGGGCATATATAAAACCGGAGCACGCATTCCGGATATCGAGGGCACCTATGCGCCCGTCAAGACCGAGTTCGCGTTGAAGCAGAACACCGGACCCCGGAAAGAAGTAGTCCGGTGTGATGGTGGCAAACACGATAAAGTCAATGTCCTGTTCTTTGAGGCCAGCACGCTCCAGAGCCATCCGGGAGGCCTTTGCGGCCATATTCGCTACCGTGTCCGTTGACGGATCAATAAAACGCCTTTCATGGATCCCCGTTCGCTCGACGATCCAGGCATCGTTTGTATCCATAATTCCTGACAGGTACTCATTCGTGATAACTTTTTCGGGTACGTGATGACCCAAACCGACAATTTTTGCGTGCATGGCGTTATGTAAAAGTGCCGGCTAAGTTAACAATGTTTGCGAATGAATGTTAGGGTAAATCCAAGTTTACAGGGTTGCGGTGTTTATAATGAAGAAGACCCCCGGAACCTTGACTGAAATGATACCGGGGGACTAAGAAGAAATCCGTTTTTGAATTAACCGAGTGTGTACGGGCTGAATCCGTGTTCGATAAATTCTATGTAATCGTGCTTGAACTGATAAAAAGTCTTTCTGAAAGCTTCAACTTCACCCATCACCTCCTTGTGCTCGCTGAAATACTCGGTATCGGATTCGTTTTCTTCGCGTAACATTCGCGCGAGCTTTCCTTCATGGTGATGCAGGCGCTTGCGCAACTTTGAAATCAACTCCCCGCCGTAATACGTGATTAGGTGTTGAAAGTGGTCGACTTGTTTCTTTATTTCTGAATCAACGATCTGCGTCGCATGTTGATCAAGCAGCTTTTGAAAGAATAGAACCTCTTTTTTCCAAAGCTCCAGTGCGGACAGCCACTCCCGGGAATTGTTGTGCATTTCGACGAGACTTGGTTGAAGGATATACCTTCCGGTTGATGCCAGTACTGATATCATGATTGTCAAAGTTTTGTGTTCAGATGTAAAGTCGTCCTTCATCTGAAATGATACCATGATACGGATCACCCTTTGTCAATGATTGAAGTCATCGCAAGGCCACCTGCACAACATCGACTTACACAACGACGTTGACGATCTTTCCAGGTACGATGATTACCTTTTTAGGGGCTTTTCCTTCCGTCCACTTCTGAACGATTTCGGAAGCCATCACGAGTTTTTCGATGTCTTCTTTCGGCATATCAAGAGCGAAATTCATTTTCACACGGACTTTGCCGTTGATTGAAATCGGATACTCAAAAGAATTCTCAACGAGATAGCTCTCGTCAACTTTCGGAAACCCGGCATAAAGGATGGTTTCCCTGTGACCGAGCATTTCCCACAGCTCTTCAGTGATATGCGGCGCGTATGGTGACAATGCGATCACAAGGGGTTCAAGAATCTCACGCTTATCGCACTTGAGACTGCTCAGTTCATTGCAGCAAATCATGAATTCACTGACTGTAGTGTTGAATGAGAATCTTTCGATATCATCCTCAACCTTTTTAAGTGTCTTGTGCAGGACTTTTAATTCTTCGCGCGTTGCTTTTGCATCGGTCACCCTGAACTTGCCAGACGGGTCATGAAACAGATTCCAGAATTTCCGCAGGAATTTATACACACCGTCGATACCGTTGGTGTTCCAGGGTTTGGATAGCTCCAGCGGTCCAAGGAACATCTCGTACATTCTCAATGTATCAGCACCATAACGATTTACAATATCATCAGGGTTTACAACATTGTATTTCGACTTTGACATTTTCTCAACTTCGGTGCCGCAGATGTACTTGCCGTCTTCGAGAATAAATTCTGCGTTGGCAAAATCGTCGCGCCAGTTGCGGAATGCATCAATATCCAGTATGTCGT
>JAEZDW010000138.1 GCA_023417955.1 Bacteroidota bacterium | reverse complement strand
GCCATATCGTGCTGCCTCGATATACCCGGTCGGATTTTGTAATAAGCCAAATCCAATTCCGCCGGCGAATGAGTCTCCACATCCCGTCGTATCAATCACGTGTTGTACCTTCACAGCCGGCACCATTTCCTCCCGCAGTTTTCCTTTTTCGCGAAAGTAGACCAGGCATCCCCGGCTGTCAACTGTGATATAGACACACTTCAGGCCTTTGTTCAGACAATGTTGTGCAAAGTCCCGCAGGTAGTCGCGGTCGACTTCAGGGTTTTCAATAAAGTCTTCGCTTTCGTATTCCTTTTTGAACCATGAGGCATGGGCCTCTTCAAGGTTCATCTTCAGTACGTCGATATACGGCAACCATAGATCGCGGTCAATCCAAAACTTTCGTTGACGTTCTCCGTTGATGAGACACGCCGTAGTCGGACCATGTGCGTCAAAAATAACGACGCCCTTACTGTTCGCGCGGAGAAACTGCAGTGCCTCCAACGCTATTTCGTAATCGCTTATCGGAATGAACACAAACACATCACAATCGATGAGCTTCTCAAAATCGGCGGCGACAATCGGGTCCATAAAGCCGGTTTGTCTTTCGAGCCGGTTATTCATGTCGAGGAAACGCAATGAGATGATGTCGCCCTGATCATTGCGTGCGGTGATGTGCGAGAGATTTACCCCACGCGCACCCTTGAATACTTCACGTACATTGTCTTTGTCCACACCACGCACGTGGCTTACAGGAATGATTTCGAGATCGTCGATGCCGAGTGCAGATAATGCCATGACCGGATGTGTAACGCAGCCCCACTTCTGAATCAGATCGCCCTGATGCGTGACGATGTGGTCACGCGGAATCGGCCCCACAATAGCAATGCGCTTCATAAAAACTACTTTACTGACTTTTCATCTTCCACCAGCAGGTAGGCAGCTCCAATAACACCGGCGCTGTCGCCAAGCAAAGGCTGAACTATCGGTGTATCAAGTCGATTGTTGAATACATATTTCTTCACCGAGTCAATGCCGCGATCGTAAAGCATGTCGATATTTCCAACGCCACCTCCGATTACGATCACGTCGGGGTCGACGATGTTGATCAGAACGCTTACAGCTTTCCCAAAGAACTCAATCAACCTGATCATCGTCTTTTGCGCCGTCGGATCTACTTTCGATTCTGCAAGCGCTACTATGTCTTTAAGTGGTTTGCGGTTACCGGTTTCCTTGAAGTAGTAGTTCTCAAGCGCGGGGCCTGAAATTACTTTTTCAACGCACCCTGACTTTCCGCAGTAACACGATCCACCTGACTCATCAAGGAAGTTATGCCCCCATTCTCCGGCGATTCCCTGAAGTCCATGGATTGGACGTCCATCAATCACTAATCCACCTCCAACACCGGTGCCCATTATCACACCGAAGACAACCTTCGCGTGAGGAAAATGCTCGTGAACCACACCATGTCTTGCTTCAGCCAGCGCAAAACATCCGGCATCATTCGCAATTACAACCTCAACACCCAATAACTCCTCCAGGTCTTTTTTCATTGGCTGGCCATTCATCGCGACGGTGTTGCAGTTCTTCATCACACCCAGCCTGGGATCAAGTGTTCCCGGCGTCCCAAAACCTATCCGTGACGGTTTATAGCCCGCCTTTTCAGACATGATGTCGACGAGTTTCTTTACCTGACTGAGGATGTGCTCATACCCTTTTTCGGCTTCGGTAGGAATACGGTCGCGGAACAATATTTCCGGCTTGTTCACCGATCGAAGGATTACGCCTTCAATCTTGGTACCGCCCATGTCGATGCCCCACAAAGCATTTCGTTTAGTACTAGAGGTCTTTGCCATAGCCTGGATTCTGTGGTCAATATAAAGAAATCCTCTAAAGTATAAACTGTGAGCTTATGTGAGCGAAAAGGATTTTAATTGAGAATGCTCAATCAATTCCTGCACCTGCAGGCGCTCGGCATCAATACGCGAGTTATTCCACGCAAATACAGAGGCCATTTCCTGAATAAGGACATCCCGGTATTGAAGCACTCTATCAATATCAAAGTACACGAGTGCTGCCCTTCTGACGAAAAAGTCGGCGGCGGAACATACCATCTCCTCTTCCAGGCAATACCTGAGTTCTGCTTTCAGCAAAGTCAGGACATTATCCGTATGATCCTTGTCGTGAACGAAGTGGTCGTAGATTTCAAACGCGTTGGCGCCGAACAACTCAAACAACCCCTCTGCGGTGTGAGTTGGTAGACCAAAAGGCTGAAACAATCTTACCAATTCGCTGCGGCGCATAGCGGCATCGTTTAGGTCTATGGGCCCATTGGGTACCAGTCGGATTGCCGATGTGCAACAGGGATTGAACTGGCTGTCCGGAAAGCTGCGCTTAATGACAAGGTTCACAACGCGTTCGGCCATCTTCCTGTAACCCGTGAGTTTGCCTCCTGCGATTGAGATCAGTCCGGATTGTGAAATGAAAATCTCGTCCTTTCGCGAAAGATCAGTCGCAGGGCGCCCTTCTTCATGGATCAGCGGACGCAAACCCGCCCAGCTTGATTCAATATCGGAAAGCGTGAGATTACGACCTGTAAAAGTATGATTAACAGCATCGATAAGGTAACGGGCATCATCCAGGGACGCGTACACGTTGTCTGGTTTGCCTTCAAAGGACGTGTCGGTGGTACCGATGTAGGTGGTCCGTCCCCTGGGAATAGCGAAGATCATCCGGTCGTCACCAACGACATCGAAGTAGATCGCCTGCGTCACCGGTAGTTTTTCATGGGGAACGACGATGTGGACACCTTTTGAAAGATGCAGGCGCTTGCCCTGGAGGGATCCGTCGGCCTGGCGGATCTGATCCACCCACGGTCCTGCGGCGTTGACAACAACCTTTGCGGACACGTTGAGCGTTGCGCCTGTCTCAAGATCCACTGCTCTGACGCCGTTAAGAGAACCATCGGTCGCGGTACTGAATCCTGTAACCTGACAGTAATTGAGTAAAATTGCACTATGTCTTGCCGCTGTTTTGGCAATTTCAACGGTCAGGCGTGCATCATCGGTTCGGTATTCGGCGTATAGGGCGCCACCCCTTATGCCCTGTTTGTCCAACAAAGGTTCGGCTCTGAGCGTCTGATTTCGCGTGAGCATTTTACGCTGATCCTCGCGCTTCACCCCTGCCAGGAGGTCATAAATACGAAGGCCAAAACTGGTAAGCCAATATCCGAGCCCCCTCTTCTCATACAATGGCAGCAGCATTTTCTCCGGTACAACGAGGTGCGGTGCAATGTTATGAACTACTGCGCGCTCACTGCCGACCTCTTTTACCAGACCAAATTCAAGCTGTTTCAGGTATCGCAGTCCGCCATGAATCAATTTCGTGCTACGGCTGCTGGTTCCGGAGGCAAAATCGTTTTGTTCCAGCAGCGCGACTTTCAATCCCCGTGATGCTGCATCGAGAGCAATACCACACCCCGTAATGCCCCCACCGATTACAAGCAGGTCTACCGGCTCTGACTTGAGTCGTTCAACGAAGAGAGACCGGTTTTTACAGGAAAACTTCAAATGTGGTTATGACTTATCAATCCAGTTCATGGTTCGGGAAACGGCTTTTTTCCAACCTGCGTATAATCTGTTTCTGGTATCCTCATCCATCCCGGGTTCAAAAGTCCGGTCAATCTTGCGATTGTTCACGATGTCCTCCTTCTTCCACACACCTGACTGGATACCCGCGAAATAAGCAGCCCCCATTGCTGTTGACTCAACCATCGCGGGCCTTTCGACAGGCGTTCCCAGGATATCTGCCTGAAACTGCATCACGATGTTGTTGGCAGACGCTCCCCCATCAACCTTGAGGCTCTTTAACCGGATGCCTGCATCTTCTTCCATGGCATCCAGGATATCGCGTGTCTGATAGGCCAGCGATTCAAGTGTTGCCTTTATGATGTATTCTTTACCCGTATCACGTGTAAGTCCAAATATCGCGCCGCGTGCATACATGTCCCAATAAGGCGCGCCAAGACCGGCAAACGCCGGAACCATATACACATCGTTCGTTCCCAAAGCCTTCGCAGCAAAGTATTCGGAGTCTTTTGACTGATCGATGATGCGCAAGCCATCGCGCAACCACTGCACGGCAGCTCCGGCGATGAAGATGCTACCCTCAAGCGCGTACTCGACTTTGCCGTCCAGTCCCCATGCAATAGTAGTAATGAGGCCGTTCCGCGAATGCTGAATTGTCGTGCCGGTATTCATCAGCATAAAACAACCGGTGCCATACGTATTCTTCGCGGTGCCCGGATTGAAACACGCCTGTCCAAACAGCGCTGCCTGTTGATCGCCCGCTACTCCGCGTATCGGAATAGACATTCCATCGAGCTCACACGTTCCAAACTCAGCAGCACTCGGTTTAACCTCAGGGAGTATCGCCTCAGGTATGCTCAGCTCATCGAGAAGTTTCTTGTCCCAGGTCAAATTGCGAATGTCATACAGCATTGTACGCGACGCATTAGTATAGTCAGTTACATGAACTTTGCCGTTGGTAAGATTCCAGATCAGCCACGAGTCGACGGTACCAAATGCTATCTCGCCGTTCGTTGCCCTTTCGCGCAAGCCGGGAACATTATCGAGCATCCACTTGATCTTTGTTCCGGAAAAATATGAATCGATAACCAAACCAGTGGTCTTACGCACGTGTTCCTCAAGACCTCTCTCCTTCAATGCTTCGCAGATTGGGGCAGTTCGTTTATCCTGCCAGACAATTGCGTTGTGCACTGGCTGGCCTGTTTTTCTATCCCACATCACCGCGGTCTCGCGCTGATTGGTAATACCAATGGCGACGATCTGAGTGTGCTTGATCCCAGCCTCCTGAATCACGCGGTTCATGGTATTCAGCTGACTGCGCAAGATGTCGTTAGCATCATGTTCCACCCAGCCTGATTGCGGGAATATCTGACGGAATTCTTCCTGCGCTATGCCTTTTATGCCTGCGCTATTATCAAAAAGTATTGCCCGCGAACTCGTGGTCCCCTGATCGAGGGCAAGGATATATTTTTCGCTCATAAACTCAGAATATGATTGTATACAGCCATGCTCCTGTCGCACCACCCAACAACGGACCAACTACTGGTATCCAGCTATAACTCCAGTCTGATGATCCCTTTCCGGGGATCGGCAAGACCGCGTGGGCTATACGCGGACCAAGATCACGCGCCGGATTGATAGCAAAACCGGTCGTGCCACCAAATCCAAAACCAATTGATGTGACCAATGCCCCGAGCACTATCGGGTTCAGCCCTTCTGTAAATTCGTTGGCACCTATAAAGAGCACACCGAGCGTAAGTACGAGAGTCCCCAGAAACTCGCTGAATAAATTGTGTATCGGCGAACGCATAGCCGGCGTGGTGCAAAACGTTCCCAGCTTCATGAGCGGATCAGGAGTCAGTTTCCAATGCGTGTAGTAGTGAAGGTAAACGAGCACAGCCCCGGTAAACGCACCCGCAAGCTGGGCAAGCATGTATCCCGCTGCATCACTTGCCGGGAAGTCACCACTGACAACAAGGGCAATGGTAACAGCGGGATTGATGTGTGCACCACTGATTCTGCCTGCTGCGTAGATCCCAAGCATGACCGCCAGACCCCAGGCGAGGCAGACCATAAGGTAGCCCCCACCTTCGGATTTGGTTCCTTTTAGTGTTACCCCGGCAACAACGCCGTTGCCTAACAGAATGAGCAGAAGTGTGCCAATGAACTCGGCAAGGTATGGATTCATAAGACGTCGGTTATCGAAGTAAGATAACCAAAACGAAGAAAACTCCTAATGCATTAAAGTGAAAGTGTGATATCCGGAGCCTACTCCTCAACCAGCGGTGTGAGAGCAGGGGAAAGAAAGTTGACCAACGGTTGTTGCTGAATCCTGTCGGAAAAGGTCAGATATTCAATGTAGGTAACCACGATATCGTTTCTTAATTGAATCAGGACTTTCCCCAGTCGGCTTACGCGTTCATTGAACTGAACAAACAAAAACGGATCGCCGCCATTAATCGAACTTAGCGTCTGCGCGAAATCACTGGTCTCAAGTTCCTCGATTCGTTTCTTCAGTACGTCATAACTGTTGATGAGCCTCTTGATTTTTTCCTGGTAGATCACCATGTCGACACCAGTTTCATCCTCTGCCGCCTTAAGCTCGTATTCGGCCTCAATCTGCTGCAGCCGCCGGCGCGCCATATCAGGTTTATTGGGATTTGCTATAGGCAGCGTGACGCCAAATCCAAAATTGATCGGCGTACGTTGCTGGTGGTACCTTCTGAAGTCATACTCCAGCTGACCAAATCCGATGTTCACATTTGACTTCTCCAGCGCATACTGACTTTTTGCAATGTTGATCTGCTGTTGCTGAAAAGCAACGAGTGTCGACTTCACTGAAATCGCTGCAAGGCTGTCAACCACGTCGCGGATTCGCTCTACTGAAATCATTTTGTCGGGTGACCACGTAATGGAATGTCCCGATGCTTTTGGGTAAAGTCTGACGATACTGCTGATCTGATTGCTGATCTCATATTCGTATTCGCGCTGACTTGCTTCATAGTCGAGCTGGTCGATCTGCAATTCTGCATATTCATCCGCATCGAAATTGCGGCTGCCGCTTTGTTGTTGCAGAATCCTGAGTTGCCGGTTCAATGACTCTTGCCCTGCAATACTCAACGCATTCAATTCCATGCGATACTTGTATTCGGCTACAGTCAGGTATCGTTCAAACAGCGCCTCACGAATCGCAAGTTCCTTTTCGAATCCCAGTGAGTTTCGAACGTTCTCATAGTACCGATCCGTTGCCTTCATTTCCCAGGGGTTGGCAGGACTTATCCGGAGTCCGAACTCATTTTGTGTATCAAGCAACTCGCGATTTTGGTATCGCAGCTGTACCTGGCGAATCGGGGAAAGCGCATAGTTCTTTCGCTTGAGCCAGTCGATCTGGTCATGGAACGATTTCACCATGTGATCTGCGACGGCCGAATGCAGAAACTCTTCCATGGTAACCTGACCATTTACAAAGTTCCCCGACCCTAAGGCGGTTAAGACAATAAAAAAGAATATACGGCCCGCACGTTTCATTTGATGAGTACTTTTTCACCTGCCGCAAGGGTGTTCTCTGCCGGGCTTTCAATAAAGACCTCGCGTCCAAATGCTCTGACAGCTGTAGACTTTTGAAGAATGTCGGGCAATTGAACCACCGATCCGTAGCCAATAATTTTTCCAGTGGTAACAAACCGTGGGCGCTCATAGGATGATATGGATACGAGGCTGCCAACCGGTAGCGGCTCCTTTCGTCCTACCAGGTATCCAACAATAGCTGTTGGATGTAAAGGGTTCACGGAAACGATAGGGCTATACGAATCTATCTGCTCACCTGCGCGAACAAAGACAGATTCAACAACCCCTGATGCAGTCGCATATTTGTTTAGTTTTTTCTTCTGATCAAGCAGGAGATCAAGTTCTTTCCGGAGCAACTTGATTTCGTTCTCCAGCATGAATTGCTCCGTCTGGTTTTCGCGAACAATCTCGGCAATCCTCACCGTTATCGCATCCTCATGGCGCGCGCGTTGTTGCTTCAACGCATTGATTTTTTCCAGCATAGGCTGATCGGCAGTGGAGTCGCGCGCCAGCTGATGATTTTTTGTCAGCTGACGGTTGAGTCGAAGGTCGCTTTCCGTTTCCGCAATGTCGGTATTCAACTCCTCGATCTTTACACCGGTCTCTGCACGTATGAGCGCAATCCGGGAACTCACTGCTTTTTTCTTCTCAATTTGCTCGGACTCGAGAACGGCGATTCGCTGCACGAGTTTTTCGATCTCCATTTCAAGGTCGTTACTCGACAACTCGATCAGGAGCTGCCCTTCTTTGATCTCCTGACCAGGCACGACATTCACTGCCGTAACAACTGCCGGTTTTTCAGCCGTAATCGTGTAACCCTTGGCATAGGCGATGCCTACCGACGCATGGCCGGTGCCGCGAAAGAAGCGCAGGCTGATGAAAAGCATGGCGCAAAACAACGCACCCACTAACAGATAAAATCCATTTACTCTCATGGCGTAGTTGTCAGTTCATTCGACGTAAGACGCAGTCCACCGATACCCGGCAGGGATTTGAGATCATTAATCAGCATATCCTTACTTACCCCCTTCTTCATGGCGATGTCGTACTGATATCGAAACACATTTTCCTTTGTGTACGCGATGCTCACCTGTCGGAAGTCCGAACAATTCTTTTTAACGATATCGACAACAGGAGGAAGACTCTCCGTTTGCGGCAGGTTAAAGAACAGGTGGTGATGCAGCGCTACGTTCCTGAATGCCGAAAAATGCAATATTGCGGCAGCTGCACAAAAGAGCACGGCGCCGACAAAGGATATCGTGAATCCGTACACGCCAACTGCGAGACCGGTACTCAATGCCGCGAAGAGAAACAACACGTCGCGGGGATCATCGATACGGGTGCGAAAACGAATAATCGCCATCGCTCCAAATACGCCGAGGCCACGTGCGAGGCTGTCACCGATAGCCATCATGACCATTGTGGTCACGACAGAACCCAGTACCAATGCCTGAAAGAAATTCTTTGGATAGTGATCACCAGTGAAAGTCAGCCGGTGCGTAATGGCGATTACAGACGCAAGCAGGAATGCCCAGATGAAAGAATATGTTATGTTGATGAGTTGTGGATACTCGTAAACAGGCCCGTCGGGAAATAGCTCGAACATGAAGTGTCAGGTCAGGTATAATTTATTCATTAGAAGCTCCGGGTGAAGGAGCTGGCAGCTCCTTAAAAGCACCCGTTCCATCAGGAACTCGACCTGTTGATTTATCAGCGGCCTGGGTTCCAAACGCGTGGGCATCAATCTGGCGTCCGTCAATATAATTCAGGATCACTGCTTCGCCACCCTGATTCAATCTGAAGTCAACGTGGCGCACACCCTGATCACGGTCACCATCTGCCCAGATGACAATAAATCCCTTTGCAGGAATAGTTGTTTCAGCAGCATTTGTAGACCTGATCCGGCTGTTAAACGGACTATCAGGATCATCCGAAAGGTAGTAACCCGCGATGTTAATTGGCTCGTCACCAGCGTTATAAATCTCAATCCAGTCTTCGAATTCGCCAGCCTCATCAGAACAACACGTCATGTTCAGTGCCATAAACTCATTGACAAAAAGCGGCGGCAGGTCGTCGGTATTCAGCAGATAGGTGTAGGGATCACCGGGCGCATCGGATGGCCTGAACGATGAATTTCCTGACGAGCCTTTTGCCTCAATGTAGTAGTCCACTTTGCCAGTGGAATTCTTGGCGGGAATAGTTGCGTGATACAACCCGGCGGAGAATGTCATCGCTATCGACTCATACGGACCGTCATCAAAGCGGTAGTGCAAATTCACCTCGTTCACGTCCGCCGACGCTGCAAACTGCGTCGAAATGGTTACCTCATCGGTCAGCCCGGGAATCAATGGGGCACGCGTTACTTCCGTAATGGAAGGCGAATCAGCGTTGCTGTCGTTCTTAGTTGGTGTACCTGTGATAACCAGCGTTGCAGAACCATCAGGAATACGTGCATAAGATTGATTGTTCAGTAATGCGGGGAAAGTGACCTTGTCTATGACATTGCCAGACTTATTCTCGAGATAGACCGTTTCACCTGCGGAAGTAAGTTTGAAGTTTGTGTTCAGACCAGTATTCAGGTCGTTGGCATTTATTATGAGATAATCATTGGCTGCGATCGTGATGCCCGATGGCAGCGTGTATTTTTTCGAAGGATCGTCGTAGATTTTATATCCTGAGATATCGACGGGTGTTGGATTGGCGTTATACAGTTCAATCCAGTCATCTCCGGAAGCGTAAAGTTCATTTATGTATACTTTTTCGTCAGCGGTAACATCGGGATCGGGATCTTCAGGAGACGTACAGGACGGAAAGAAAATGATTGTCAGAAGAAAGCCGGCAACAAAGAACAACCGCACATGGGGAGAACAAAACATTAAATGGTATCTTAAATTGAATAATCTAAATCGGGTTGAATATATCAATGAATTCAGTCTTCCTGAAATTTCGTGAAGCGGAAGGCAAAAAACCAGGATAAGATTATTATTATGGTATTTTTCAGCAACTTGCACTGTCTTTCAGACGTTTTGACGGCCGTTTTTTTAATAATCCGCCGCCGGGCAGAACTTTTTAGGATATGTGAACCTTAGAACAGGAACCGTTAGTTATGAAAACCACGAATGCAAATGTCCAGGGGGGGCGAAATCCCGGTCGTTTTTACATCTTGATTCTTGCAGCACTCCTTGTCGTTTCGTGCCGCGATTCTGATGATCCCAACCCCAAAGTCAATAAC
>JAEZDW010000091.1 GCA_023417955.1 Bacteroidota bacterium | reverse complement strand
TTCCTGGCGTGATTGGATACGACAACCGTAGAGTCAAAAAAGTGCCTGAATGGCATTCCCCAACCTGTCTCCGGATATGCAGATTCATCTTTGATTGATATCGTCGAGTCGCCGATAAGATAAACCGTGATCTTTTCCTGGCTCGAAAACGATGAAAGCACCAAACCAAGAACCGACAGGCATATCAGGATTTTCCACGGTCGCTTATCCATAGGGAAATTATTGTTTTGCGTCCATGATATGTTTTACGAGACTGTTAATATATACTTCAATATTGTCATATGCAGTGCTGAGATCCCGACCGTTGGCGTTGGCCTTTGCAGGGTCGAGTTTCATTTCTATTTCCCATTCATCCGGCATTCCGTCGCCATCCGTGTCCGGCGGTGCTTCCGCGCTTTCGAGGACCGGGTAACCATCAACATCTTCCTGGCTGTCGATGATTCCTGGGAAACCAGAAACACTGCCAGAGTAAGTAGCGGTACCGTTGGACACTTCTTCGGATACACGTTCGTCGACGGCATCGCGGACGAGGCTGGCACCGGCGTGAGCAAGGACCTTCGTGTACGCCTGCTCCGCGGTGTGTATAGTCTCCATTTCAAAGTCAATCGGCGATGTAAGTTGTACGAGTGATTTGTTCGTAGTACCATCATAAACGATGCCACCGTTCCAGTTGTCGGCGGTAACCGCTGCGTTTTGGAAGACATAGTTCCCGTTGATGTAAAACTTTCCATAACCCGGGGCATACTCCTCGCCCTGTTCCTGGCTTACACGCATGATGCGCATCGTTTTCGACACCGGAGTCGCAGGTCCTGCCTTGTAATAATTGTTCACGATATTATACTGGCCATTCTCCCCCCCATAGGCACTTTCATCACGCCAGTTGTAAATAACGTTGTTCCGATAGTCAACATGTTCGTTTGGATACGGGCCATTGCTCGTACCCGGGCGCCAACCATTAAAGCGCGGGTTACGGCTTTTATGATGGGCAATCAGGTTGTGATGGAAACTTGCGCGATCGCCGCCCCAGATTCCACCATAACCATGCGCACCTTTTTCATGTAAAGAGTTGTTAAGGCTCTCAGAGATAATACACCATTGCAGTGTGAAATCCTGGTTCGCATAAAAAGAAGCCGCTTCGTCGGTGCACCAGCTCATTGAACAATGATCGATCACAACATTCTTGTTGTACCGACCCCAGATCGCATCACCTTCGACCTGTTTTTCATTGCCGAGCCGGAAACGCAGAAAGCGAATGATGACATTGTCAGCACCGACAAAAACGGGATAGTTCTTGATCGTAATACCATCTCCTGGCGCTGTCTGACCGGCAATTGTAATATCCGGTTGAGTGATGCTAAGGGTATTGGTGAGTTCAATCGTACCCGAAACTTCGAAAACGATAATACGTTTACCAGAAGCACTCACTGCGGCACGAAGGCTTCCCGTACCTGAATCATTGAGGTTCGTTACCTTGATTACTCTACCACCGCGACCTCCTGTTGTGTTCCTGCCAAAACCTTCGACTCCGGGAAAGGCAAATGCGTCTTCTTCAACAGGAACAGGCTTATCATCGTCGATGTCTGGTTCCGGATCGGGGTCAGAGCCACATTGCACGTTCAGAAATAAAATCAACAGTGCTAATATCCGATAGACATTTCTCATTCGACGCTTGTAAACTCAGACAAAGAAGAAAAGAGAGTGGTGCTTCCACCACTCTCATGTTTTTTAAGGCAGCCAGCGAGGATCGCCGATGCTGTTGTCAATAATCGTCTGGTTAGTAACCGTGAAGTTACCATTTGCCGCATCGACAAAACCAGGATCTATTTCAGTGGCACTGACCTCTGCGGCTGTCGTATACAATCCTACCAGGAGGTTGTTACAACTGAAAATGTTGTTGTTTGCATATACTGGCAAAGGAACCATGTATGAAGCCTGGCGGCAGAAGTTACCCACCTGCGGTGACGCGGGGGCATCGGTCGGACCGGTCTGCACAAACAAGCTGTTTCTCACTTCAAATGAACCTGCGCCACTGGTCCTGAACAATCCGTTGTTGTTGCTGTTGTTGACTGGCGCCACCTTATAGAATGTACAATTCCGGAAGATGGTGTTACACTCAACCTGCATACGCAGGAAAGTACGGAATCCATTGGCAAACGTGGTGTTTTCAATACGCAACGTATTAATAGCACCTGTACGGAAGTCGATACCGTCGCCACCTGCCCCTTCAATATCGTGTATGTAGCTGTTCTTGACATGAATAGTTCCATACGAGGTTCCACCCACGTTGTTGTAGATAAAATTGTTGGCATAACCGCTTATTTCACACTCGTTGATAACAAGAGAAGTCAGGTTACAATCTGCCAGGGTGTTCAGGAATTGGCTTACTGTGCCATCACTGCGAACATCGAGATAATTCAACTCGACGGTGGCAATTGTTGCACCACATGTAAACTGGCCGAAAATAACAGGTTTGTCAGTCGGATCGTAGCCACTGAGTTTGACCGACTTCTTGACCGCATACGAACCCAACTGGTATTCACCGGGGAAGAGTACAAAGGAATCGCCTTCATCAGCCGCATCGAGAATCGCAGCGATGTCGTCGTCAGGGTAGATTGGTTCGGCGTCACCGAGGTCAATCAGCGTAGTAAACACCTTCGTGCCACGCGTTTTTTCTCCATTCTTTAAAACTATGGTATACGTCGTTTCTCCTGTCAACCCTGTGACTACCGCCACTCCGGCTTCTTTTTCATCATCAGTGATCTCGCGCTCGGTATCAGGCATAATCAACAAGTGTGTTACGTCAGCACCTGCCGTCCAACGCAGTGTTGCCTCAGTTGCCTTGATATCGCCCTCCTCTGAGGAAAGGAAAATCTGCTCAGGGTCAGTTGTAATCTGGACTGCGACCCATTTGGAATCAGCCAGACTACCTGCACTTACTGCCTTCACGCGAATGGAGTACAATGTTTCGCCGTCAAGTGCTTCCTGCAGTGGGAGATCGTCCGGCGTTACCTCGAGCGTTCGCACGATGTTTGTAAACTGCATATCGTCTGCGCTGATCTCGACTACATAGTGTTTCACGTCTGGACGGGTATCCCAGTTCAATTCGACCGTAGTCTGATTTCTGATCCGCGCCTCAAGACCCACCGGAGAGAATGTCCGGTCAAGGTCCAGCTCCTGGACAATGGGGTCAATTTTGTCATCACATCCGGCAAAGGCAAAACAAAATGCCAGCGCAAGGATGCTTTGATATATTCTGCTTTTCATAATCTTTTTCATTAAGAATTAGTAGCCGTCATTATTGAGCATTCCGTTGCTGCCGTCTATGATTACCTGCCAGATCGGCCAGAACTGTTTCTCATCCGGATTGTTCAGGTAGAGGCTGTTGATCTTGGCTTCGTTAAGATTGTTCCATGATTTTGAACTCCACCCTGCTCCCGGATTTGCGTTTTCACCTCTGTTGAGTCCGTAAATCTCGAGTGTCTCGAAATCTGCAAAGGCTTCTTTGGGAGAATCCGCAGGAGGCATGTCCTCACTCTTATATCGGAAGTAGAGCGTCGTTGGTACATCGCTGTAGCTGCCTGTCCTTGCGACGAGGTCATTCATCTTTGCTTTTGCCTCATCAAGCTTTGCACCAAGCAGATTCCAGCGGATGAGTGCCTGCTTACGCTCCATCTCACCGCAGAATTCCAACTTATGTTCTTCGACAAGTGCATTGAATAACGCAGCTCCGCTCAGGCCATCGACATACGCATCAACTTTTGTAGCATGTTCCGATGCGGGGAATGCCCGCTTGCGTATTTCTTTCAGATATGTTTTCGTTTTGGCTTCCTGACCAAGACGATAAGATGCCTCAGCTGCCAGGAAAAGTACTTCAGCATAACGCATGTATATCTTGTTCACGCCGTCGTCGTTTGAAGAAGTGACGTACCTGCTCATCCACTCGTAGCGGTATTTTCCAAAATACCATGTATTAAGGTCAACGAGTTCCTGACGGGAAACCGGCATTGAAGACGAAATATTGTTTCCATAACGATATGGAACGCAGGTAACGTCACGCCGCGTGTCGGTTTCGTCGTAATCGTAGAAGACGAATGGAAGCGGTCCCGCTGCGCCACCACGGTTGGCGCCATTCTGGTGATGTTGATCATTCGAATTGTGACGAACTGCAAACGTAAAGAGCACACGTCCGCGGCCTTCAGAGAACGGAATTTCCCAGAGGGATTCACCACCGGCTGCGATCACGTCCCGATTGTACTTGCGCCAGAGTTGTTCGAACGATGGCTCAAGATGAACAGTGTTACTTTCAATAACATCTTCGCATTCATCCAGCGCGATCTGATATAGTTCCTGTTCGCTGAAATCTGCCAGCTGACCTTTGCGAATCTGTCCATCCGGGTATCTTGAGAATCCTGCGGCAGTCAACGCAATCCGAGCGCGCAGGCCTTTCACAACAGCTTTGCTCACGTGTTCTACTGTCGACGTCGCCGAGGTTTCATTTGGCCAGGGGGCCAGCGTTGCCGCCTCTCCAAGATCTTTCAGCAGCTGGTTATAGATTTCATCACGGCTCGTTCTGGGCAAATACAATGTTTCGCCAGAAATCGGCTCGAAACGTGCCGGCACATCGCCCCAGGCCTTCAGTAAGTCTGAGTAGTACACTGCGCGGAACGTAAGCGCTTCTGCGAGTAATTGTCCCATGCCATTTCCTGGCTGCGGATTTCCGAAAGTGCGGATACCGCGAATACAAAGGTTAGCGCGTTCGATCCCCTGATACATCATCACAAACGCATTGTCAGGAGCTCCGGTACCACCGTTAACAGTATTCATCTGCGTATTATTCGGCTGTGCATTGTAAACGCAGAGGTCGGCGTTTGCACCTGCAGATTGCGATGAGTTATACCATTCCACATCAGTATTCATTCCATACCACGGAGTATAACGGCCTCGATACGAGTTGGTCTCAGCCATGGGGACCAGAATACCATCGACAGCAGCTTTGGCCATCGCATAGTTGGAAAATATGATCGATTCATCGAGTGATGACTTGGTGGGTGCTTCAAAAAAGTCCTCACATGAGGTAAGCACAACAGCAGTCAGGATGAATGAATATCTTATTATACTATTGATTTTCATACGCGATCAAAAGTTAAAGTTCAAACCGAACACAAATTGTTTGCTGCGTGGGTATCCCGAATAATCAACGCCGGGTGTATATGGCGTTCTTCTTCTGGTGGACACCTCAGGATCAAAGCCCGAATAACTCGAAGAAAGGAATACATTATAGCCCGTAGCATAGAACCTGAGGTTCTTGATCTTTACACGAGATGTCAGCGAAGAGGGTACTGTATAACCAAGTGTGAGCGTATTCAGGCGCAGGAATGAACCATCTTCAATAGCCCAGTCGCTCAAAATGAATCGGCTCATGTATGGCGACCACATTGTTGTGTTCGCGTTCATTGCTGCAAGCGTCTCCGGGTCCGTTACAAGTTGACCTGATTCAGGGTCCAGATTCGTCCAACGTGAACCATCTCCCATCATCGAATACAAATTTCTGTATTGTGTATTGGGTGTTGCCGTTGTGAATTCGATTTTGTTCGCGTTATAAATGTCGTTGCCGTAGCTCCAGTTAAAATTCGCCGTGAGGTCAAATCCATAGGCATAACCGCTGACAGTAAATCCTCCGATATGTTTCGGCTGCGAACTGCCGATCACCGTCATATCAAACTGGTTGATGATTCCGTCCGGTACGCCCTCCGGACCGCTGATGTCTTTCAGTTTCATCATGCCAGGTGCAATTGAATTATTTCCGAAGCCAACGTGTCCGCTGGCGTCAGCCACACCTCCTTTAAGAATCCAGCGTTCGGTGCCCGCGTCATATCCTTCGAAATCCGATACTTCATAGCGTCCGTCGCTGATGAATCCAACCATATTCCCCAATGGTTGCCCAGGTGTTACTTCGAAATCGTAAGGTATCTGCGTTGACGCCCAGTTGCTGGTTCCTCTAACGTAGTCCATCACACCAAGCGAAATAACTTTATTCCGGTTGAAGCTGACGTTCGCGCCGATACTCAGACCGTATTTCTCCTCATCGATCACTGCATAGTTCAAGGACAGCTCGAGACCTTTGTTTTCAGTTTCGCCCATGTTCCTGTATTGGTTTGCATACCCGGTTCCAGGTGTAGGGAAAAGAATCAGCAGGTCTTTCGTGTTGTTTTTATACAATTCGATTGTACCGGTAATACGATTGGAAAGTATACCGAAGTCGAGACCCACGTTCCTGGTAATTGTCGTTTCCCACTTCAGATCCGGGTTAGCCATGGTGTTGGACGGTCCCCAGAAGCTAACCACGTTGTTAATCCAGGTTGTACTGCGAGACTCAAAGGCCTGGAATGTCTGGCCTGTAGGAATATTATTGTTTCCAGCTTCTCCATAGCTCGCGCGTAGTTTCAGGAGGTTGAGCCAGTTTGACGTTCCGGTCATAAAGTTTTCTTCTGAGATCTTCCAACCTGCCGAAACAGAGGGGAAGTATCCCCATACGTTGCTGCCACGGAATCGGCTCGAACCATCGGCACGATACACGGCCTCCAAAATATAACGATCCTTGTAACTATAGTTTACGCGACCAAAGAACGACAGCAACTTGTCGTCAGGACTATAAAAATATTCCGGCGGGAGTTGCTTCGCGTCAGGATCAGAATTCACCATTGTGGTAAGTTTGAATGCCTGATCGGAATTGAAGAACGCCGGCAACCCGTGAATTTCAGATGTAATCGAACGTGATTCGCGGGTCAGCAACTCCTGCCCGATAAGTACATTCAGTTTATGATCGTCACTGAGGAACTTCTTAAAGTCATAACTCAGGGTATTGGTGTTCCTTAATCTGATTTCTTTCCTGTCCTCGAGAACGACCGCCGGGAGATTCTGATTAGGACCGGAAGGCCTGTTCCGCACGAAGTAAGTTGTGAGACCATAGAAACGATAGTTCTTGTTGTCGTATGTGTCCATACCACCTTCAACCTTCAACTTCAGGTTGTCGATGATTTTCCAACCAAAACTTCCGCCCATGTTGTAATTCCTTCGCTCCTGATCTTTGTCGTTATCGTATGTTGCCCTTATCGGGTTGACGAGGTCACCCGCAGTCTGTTCATCTGTATTCTCGATGTTGGTATTTGATATACCCGGAATCGGAAGGGGTACATATCCGACGGCGTGTTTTAATCGCGAGTCAGCAGATGAAAACTCATTCTGCTCATTTGCTCCACTACCGTTGATTTCGGTGTTGCTGTATCGAAGTGAAAAACCAAGTTCAACCTTGTCACTCGGTTTATTATTCAGTTTCAACGTGATGTTGTCCCGCACATAGTCGGAATTGATCATGATTCCCTCCTGCTTGAAGCGTGCGTAGTTGACAGAGTATGAAAATTTGTCCGTTCCGCCTCTTACGCTGAGGTCATGGCTAAATATTTTCGCAGTGCGTCCGTACACCTGGCGCTGCCAATCATTGCCCGGGTGGCCACTGAACAGATCGCGGTCCTGATAAAGTCCAAAGTAGTCTTCATAAGTCTCTGGTTCATCCTCAAGCAATGCATACTCATATTGCCATTTCACATAGTCTTCAGGAGAAAGCATGTCCATCGTCTTGGCAATCTTTCTGAAACCACCATATGCATTGTAGCTTACATTCACTTTACCATCAGATGTACCTCCTTTGGTGGTGATCAACACAACGCCATTCGCCCCGCGTGAACCGTAAATCGCTGTTGATGACGCGTCTTTTAGAACGGAAATTGATTCAATATCACTTGGTGAAATATCGACGATGCTGTTAACGGGAAAACCATCTACAATATAAAGAGGATCATTATCCTGTGATATTGAGGTCCCTCCGCGCACACGAATTCTGATTTCAGCATCGGGCGATCCTTCAGTAGAAGTAACTTGAACACCTGCCATACGACCGGTGAGGGTTTCTGAGACAGAAGCCACCGGCATGTTTCTGAGCGTCTCTCCGGTAACTGAGACAATGGACCCCGTGATATCTGCTTTCTTTTGCGTTCCATATCCAACCACCACTACTTCCGACAGCTGAGTGATATCCGTTTCCAGCGTCACGTTAATAACAGTCTGGTTGTTTACCGCTACTTCCTGCGGCTGCATACCAATGAAGGAGAAAACCAGGGTGGCACTTTCATTGACGGAGATCGAATAGTTTCCGTCTGCGTCAGTAACGGCACCGTTACTGGTTCCTTTTTCAAGGACGGAAACACCAGGAAGAGCAGAACCGTCATCAGAGAGGACGGAACCGGTGACAGTTCTCTTTTGCGCAAGAGCCTGATAGGGTAGCGCAAGCGTCATCAGGAAACTCAGCAGAGTTATTCCGATGCACATTCGGGCTGGATAGAAATTTACCATAGGCGTATTGTTTGGGATGGGGAAATACGTTTGTTATTTCGATTGATAATTCGCTGTTGACAACCCGACTGCATCCTGATCCTGCTTACCCCTGCGACGATTCTAATCGGTCCACTATCCGTCTTCACGTGCAATCGATTGCGCAATATCTTTTACTATTTCAACAATTCCAAGCAAAAAGATCACGAAATTCGAGGAATTTTGTTTCTTAATTCGATTGCAAATTCTCCCTGAATGAATGCAATCAATTGCCGTCTTTCGTGCATTTGTTCGCATTTTAGCACGTCAAATCTGATCATCTCTTTACGCTGACACGCACCGGATTCGCAAGTTCTCTCGCAAGTTTTTTCACATAGGAAAGAAAAGTCTGCTCATCCGCAATCCCATCAGGTTCACCACTCCACGCCGCAAGAAAGTAATATTGCAGACCGACTCCACCGGGAACTCTAAGATTAACCACATGACTGAACTTGTCGGCATCGAATCCATCCAGAAGGTCTGCCGAAAACAAAACCGCGAGCCCAAGATCGTCATCATTCAAACTCTGCCTGCCATACGTTGCAATGAAACCAAACTCGTCTTTTCCTCCCCCACTTGTGGTGAGTCGCGCTTTTTCGTCCTTTACAATACCCGTTGCCAGACGTTCAATTGTGCCCTTCGTCACATCAAGTCCGGCTTTGGTGTGGCGGGCCCCGGCGTGTATGCTTAACGTTGACTTAATTGATACTTTGTTTCCCGGAACTTGCCATCCATAATAGTTCGTGGTAATGGCTGAATACACATCCCCGTTCCGCGTTATCCGACAATCCACGCTGTCAGTTTTTTCAACACGGTGTATCGCGCCGTTGTCGTTATAACCAATAGAACCAATACCGAGGGATTTCCCTATTTTCATCACATCCATGCCCCAGGGTTGCATTTCATGATAGGAATCAAAGCCATCCTGACCAACAAGGTGAAGAACCATGTCGCGGGTATTCTTGCCAAAAACATCTGTAGCGTTACGTTGATCGAGATAAAAACGGTAGCCTACCTTATCGGATTCCCAACCCGGTCCTTCGTAACGAATAAACCAGGAATGATCCTTATGCTCTTTTGGTACGCGCAGAAAATCCACATTCCCGAACGCGCCGCCTATATACTCACGATTCACAAACTCTCCTCCTGTTTTGTGTGACAACTCGGCATATGTCCTCTTTCCGTACTCGCGTTTTGCCGTTCCCTTTTTGTTATACCTAACGATAAGCGTAACAGTTTGCCTGGGCGCCATCCTGTCGAGGATGACCACAATACCGGGATCAGGACTGCCGGCTTCATTATGTTGGCTTGCTATTTCTTTTCCGTCATGAAGTACAACAAATGCATTTGGGTTGAACTTCTTGTCGCGGTTGATGATATGCTCCGCAGAAATGTTCATGAATACATCTGTACGATCAAGATCAATGGGGTTTGATACCTCCACCGTGAAGGATTCCGGGAACATGCGTTTCATATCCTGTGCAACCACTTCACATGCGATAAATAAGCACAGTATAGCAGTGATCGTGCTTCCGAAGTGACCCACTTGTTGCAGCCGTGACATAGATTCTACTTTCTTTTCAGAACGTCTTTCGAAACCTTTTCACCGAAAATAACCACGGGCTTTCCTGCCCCCGTATCCGAATTGATAACCTTTACGTCCCTGGCCCGGTCACCGGTTATGTTCATGAAATTCGGAGCTGCTCCGTATTTAACGCCATCGAAGGTGATGTTTTTGCTGTTTTGTAATTGCACAACGGTTGGGGTGTCTTGAACAAATGTACTGTTGCTGATTGTTATCCCTTCACCTTCAATGCACACTACGCCTGCCGAGGTTTTCATCGACAGGTTCTTCATTGAAATGTTGCGGATATTCATTTCAGGCAAACCGCGCACGAACAGTGCAGTCTCAGCGCCATTGCATACGACATTCTCAATGGATATATCACGGAATTGGGGCGTGCCTTCGTTCACGGGCTGAAACTCAATGTCAGGATTTTCATCGCCGCCAAAAACCGCAAGCGGATCTTTGGCCATGTAATACATGTCGAACAAGATAGCAGCACCTCCGATATTACTCATCCTGATATTCTTTATGTATACATTTTCAACAATACCACCCCGGCCTCGGGTTGTCTTAAAACGCAACCCGATATCAGTGCCGATGAAATTACAGTCATACACAAAAAGGTTGCGAGCCCCGCCCGACATCTCGCTGCCCACAACAAAACCTCCGTGACCATGAAAGACAGTCGAATTTCTGACAATGACATCTTCCGTCGGGACGCCACGCCGCCGGCCTTCTTCATCGCGACCAGACTTAATACAAATGCCATCATCACCGACATCAAACATACAATTTTCAACGAGCACGTATCGGCATGACTCAAGATCAAGTCCATCACCATTTTGTGCGTTCCAGGGATTTCGAACCGTAATATTTCTGAATGTTAAGTGCTGACTCAGCAAGGGATGTATGCACCATGCCGGTGAATTCTGAATCGTAATACCTTCAACAAGTACCCCCTTACAGCTGATGAGGCTTACCATGTTCGGGCGAAGAAACTCCTTTATTTCTTCCGCATTTTGCAAGTCGTATCCTTCCGCAATCACTCCCGGACGCTTCTGCATTGATCCCTTAAGCGCCCGCTCAGTCGGGTACCACATGTCTTTCTTCTCATTGAGGAATCCTCCCGACTTAACGAGTGCATTCCATTCAGGGGGAGTCATCTTGCTTTTCTTGACGGGACGCCATGCTTGTCCCGCGCCGTCGAGAATACCTTCTCCGGTGATGGCAATGTTTTGAGCATCCTTTGCGTAAATCGGAGAAATTGCCCTGATGGCATCAAGTCCTTCCCAGTTGGTTTTTATCAGGGAATAATGGTCTGTGTTATCCGTGAATTGAACAACCGCTCCTTTTGAAACATGAAGATTAACGTTGCTCTTCAATTGAATCGGACCGGTAAGCCAGAACCCTTTCGGGATTACAACGGTACCGCCACCGGATTTGTGACATGCAGCAATTGCTTCGTCTATTGCTTTTGTGTTTAATGTGATGCCATCAGCTGCGCCGCCAAATGCAGTTATATTGAAAGTATCCTTCTTAAATACCGGAACATCGACAACAGGTAATCTTTGGGCAGCCACCACGTGGAACAGAAAACCAAAAAAAAGAATGAATACAATTCTCATAGAACAAAGGTGTAAAGGAAGACGGCCCCTATGCCCCGTCTTTATTCAACGGGGCATACTGAGCCAACCCAAACTCATCAAATCCCAAACTCAATGTCGGGATGCATTTAAGATATCAGATCGCGTTGCAGGCAACACGGAAATCAATACTTAAATGCGCAATCGATTGCATAATTAGAATCTTTTTTTAACTTTGCCAAACCATTTATGAAAATTTTGCCGGCGTCGTTAGTCACGACACGACATCGCTCTTAGTATTCTAATGATCTTGCAGATAAAGGAGATCGCTACCAGAAATTGACCGTGCCCCAGCCGCAGGCCAAATATTTTCATAATATTGCGCAACCGATTACGCATTTTTCATCGACTATGGCAAACACCCGCTACGCTATCCATCCAAGTGATTTCACAACTTACGATACAAAAAAGATTCGCGATTCATTCCTTATCGGGGAAGTGTTCAAACCAGGTGAGATTACTTTCACCTACACCATGTATGATCGCATGATCGTCGGTGGAAGCGCTCCCGTTAATAAACCTCTTTTGCTTGAAACCATAGATGAACTAAAAAGTGAATACTTTCTTGAACGTCGTGAGTTGGGTATCATTAACGTCGGCCCTGCTGCTGACATCACCGTTGACGGCACGCGCTATCAGCTAGCCTATAAAGAAGCTCTGTATGTTGGCAGGGAGTGCCGGGAAGTGATCTTTCATCCCGCGCGCGAAGGACAGGCATTATTCTACTGGAACAGCGCGCCTGCCCATCACAAATACCCGACACGAAAGGTCTCACTTGAGGAAGCCGACACCGCTGTTATGGGCAGTGCCGAAACTTCAAATCACCGTACAATAAGAAAATTGTTGGTAAGCACAGTGCTACCGGTTTGTCAGCTGCAAATGGGATTGACAGAATTACATACCGGCAGCATCTGGAACACAATGCCGCCCCATACACATGACCGCAGAATGGAAGTATATTTCTATTTTGAAGTTAAACCAGAACAAGCCGTTTGTCATTTTATGGGAACACCTGATGAAACCCGACACATCTGGATGCAAAACAACCAGGCCGTGATCTCACCCCCATGGTCGATCCACAGTGGCGCTGGAACTGCAGGATACTCTTTTATATGGAGCATGGCTGGTGAAAATCTCGACTACAGTGACATGGACATGGTGAAACCAAATGCATTGCGTTAGGATAATATGAACGAGCTTTTCAGTCTACAGGGTAAACGTGTATTGGTCACAGGGGGTACACATGGCCTCGGGATGGCCATGGCAAAAGGCCTCGGCAATGCCGGTGCAGAATTGATCATCAATGGTCACTCACCGTCGCGAATGGACGACGCTATTGGCTCATACCGAAATGCGGGACTGGCCGCCTATGGGTACATTTTCGACGTGACAAACGAAGGTCAGGTAAACGATGCAATCACCGCGATCGAACGTGAGCGCGGACCCATCGATATCCTCGTTAACAATGCGGGCATAATTAAACGCATCCCGGCTCTTGAGATGCCTGTCGACGAATTTCGTGCAGTGATTGACGTAGACCTTGTCGCGCCGTTCATCGTTGCCAAACGTGTCGCGGCGACAATGATCCAACGCGGTGGCGGAAAGATAATCAACATATGCTCTATGATGAGCGAGCTTGGTCGTAACACGGTATCTGCATATGCTGCAGCAAAAGGCGGACTCAAAATGCTTACGAGAAACCTCGCAACGGAGTGGGCACGTCACAACATTCAGGTTAATGGAATCGGCCCCGGATATTTTGCGACGGCGCAAACAGAACCCATTCGTAAGGATGGCCATCCATTTCATGAATTTATTATCAACCGTACACCTGCTGGCAGATGGGGCGATCCCGATGATTTGGTCGGCGCCGCTGTTTTCCTGGCATCGCGCGCGAGCGATTTTGTGAACGGACAAATAATCTACGTCGATGGTGGCATACTCGCCACCATAGGCAAACCGGCTAACGAAAGGTAACATTAATTAGCAATAAAACACGGATGCCTAAACGGGAGTAATCCTATGGTATGAAAACTGAAAAGGCCACTATTCACGACATTGCGCGTAAGCTGAACATCACAGCTTCTACTGTCTCGCGCGCGCTTAATGATCACCCTCGCATCAGCGACGAAACAAAGAAGGCCGTGCTGAAGGTTGCGCGAAAACTCAACTATCAGCCTAATAACATCGCGGCCGCATTACGCAACGGCAAAAGCAACATCATTGGAATAATTGTACCAACCGCAGACCGAAGCTTCTTCTCTTCCGTTGTGCGCGGAATTGAAGAGATCGCTAACAGGTCCCGTTACAACGTGATGATCTGCCAGACCTATGACAATTATGAAAAGGAAGTCGCGACGGTTGAAGCATTGCTCAATGCACGGGTTGATGGAATTATCGCCTCGCATGGTAAGGAGACCGCCAACTTTGAACACTTCCTTAAAGTAAAAGAACGCGGCATCCCACTCATACTCTTTGATCGTTCAAATGATGAACTTGAAGTCAGTCATGTTGTAATAGATGATTTTCTGGGTGCCTACAAAGCCACTGAACATCTGATTCAGCAAGGCTGCCGACGCATTGCTCACTTCACAAACATCAGGAAGATATCAATCTACAAGGAGCGCCTTCGCGGTTATCGCGAAGCGTTGCTTGCGAATGGCCTCGAATACAATGAGCAGCTTGTCGTGGAAAGCAATCTTCAACTCGAAGACGGGCGTACAAGTATGGAGAAGCTTCTCAAACTCCGGCAAATGCCCGATGCAATCTTCTCAGCCAGTGCCCTGGGAGCCGTCGGTGCTATGCAGGTTATCAAAGAACGTAACATAAAGATCCCCCAACAGATCGCGCTGGTCGGATTCAGTAATGAAGTGTTCACATCATTCACTGAACCCAGCCTTACTACGGTCGAACAGCACAGCTTGCGCATTGGAAACGCAGCTGCAGAAATTTTCCTGGAAGAAGTGGCTCTGCGCAACAAAAAGTTTATCCCTCAGAAAGTTGTGCTGAAGCCTGAACTCATCATACGTGATTCATCACGAAGAAAGAAAACAAGCTAGAAAATAAAGACGTTAACGATGAACACTGTCGCGCCCGCAAAGCTAAACCGGCATAATGTGCCGTCCGTAAATTACCCGGTAAAAGTTATCCAATTCGGTGAAGGAAACTTTCTTCGCGCATTTGCCGACTGGATGATTGATATCCTCAATGAGAAAACATCATTCGGTGGTATGGTACAAATCGTTCAACCACTGCCGAAGGGAATGGGCGAAGTAATTAACGAACAGGAAGGGCTGTTTCATGTCGTGCTCCACGGTATTGAAGATGGAAACCTTGTCCAGAACACGCGCCTTATCAAATCGGTAAGGGGTGTTGTTAATCCTTACGAAGACTTTGCAGGTTTCCTTCGCCTTGGACAAAACCCGGACCTCAAATTTATTCTATCGAACACAACGGAAGCGGGTATTACCTTCTCCGGCGACGACAAATATCCGGACCAAATTTCACAAACGTATCCCGGCAAGCTTACGTCCCTACTTTACCATCGTTTCAAATCTTTTGGCGGAAGCATCAATAGCGGATTGACATTTCTTCCATGCGAACTGATTGACAAAAATGGTGACAAACTCAGGGAAGCGATACTTGCGTATGCGAGTCACTGGCAGCTTCCCGAACAGTTCTCAAAATGGATCAACGACCACAATGTTTTCTGTAACACACTGGTTGATCGAATTGTCCCCGGATTCCCGGCCGACATCATCAACAAAATTTGCCAGGAGACCGGGTATGACGATAAGGTTGTCGTGAAAGCAGAGCCGTTCCATTTATGGGTGATTGAGGGGCCTGGATTCATCAGGGATCAATTTCCCGCTGATGCCGCCGGACTTCAGGTGAAGTTTGTCGGAAATCTGCAGCCCTACCGAACAAGAAAAGTGCGCATCTTAAATGGAGCACATACAGCCATGGTTCCCGCTGCATACCTGCGCGGCTTGCGCACCGTTCAGGAAACAATCGAAGACCCTGAAATGGGCAGTTTTGTAAACGACACCGTATTCAACGAAATAATTCCGACACTTGACTTACCTGAAGAAGAACTCAAGTCCTTCGCCGCGAGTGTTCTCGAACGATTCAAAAATCCATATATCCGGCACGAACTTTCGAGCATCGCATTGAACTCAATTTCAAAATTCAAAGTGCGCGTGTTGCCGTCACTCCTCGAGTATCAAAAACGCAAGGGAGCTATACCGCCTCTGTTGGCCCATTCATTTGCAGCGCTGATCCGTTTCTATAAAGGCGATTATCGCGGCACCGTACTTCCTGTGAATGATTCAGCTGAAATAGTTGACTTCTTTAAACAGATATGGACAAGCACTTCTGCTGAAGTTATCGTTGAGCAGGTACTCTCGAATGAATCGCTTTGGGAAACAAATCTTCTGAATGTTCCCGGATTAAAAGACGCAGTCGCAAAAGAGTTGACGACCTTCGATGAGTGATTATGACAACTTCGTCATAAGAGAATATGCCATTTCGAGCGAGGCAACGAGTTCCGCAAGCTTAACGGGTTTTGCAATATAGTCATCCATCCCGGCAGCGAGGCAGATGTCCCGATCTTCCTGCATCGCGTTGGCGGTCATCGAAATGATGACGGGCTGTCTGCCTTCCGTACCGCGGATCCTTCTCGTGGCTTCGAGCCCGTCCAGTCGCGGCATTTGTACATCCATGAAAATCACATCGCAGGCGGAAACCCGTGCAAGCTTGATAGCCTCTTCACCGTCACTGGCGATAACAACATCCTGGTACCCGAGTTTGGCCAGCGCTCTCACAATTAATTTCTGATTAATAAGGTTGTCTTCGGCAATAAGGATTTTCATCGGATGTTTCTTCGCGAAGTCTTCCTGCAGTACCGGCTCATGCGTTGCCCCGTTTTCAGATGAGGTTGCATCTTTGCGCAATGACCTTTCGATGGCGGTCCAAAGTTGCGTAAACCGCGCAGGTTTTTGAACGCTCGCGGAAACGATATCATTTCGTCTTACGGCGACGTCATCACCCGGAGACGTAAGCAGAATCACCGGAACCGAACTTCCCGTAACACGAAATGCTTTGGCAAGATCAACGCCATCCATATCCGCCAATTTGGAGTCTGTAATCACGATATCTACTCCTTCAAGGCCCATACGCAGCGCCTCCTGACCAGAGTTCGCGTTGATAGGAATCATTCTCCAGTTTGCAACCAGGTTCGAAAGAATCTCGAGGCGTGTCTTGTTGTCGTCAACAAGCAATACTTTCCTGCCTTTCGCAATGTCAAGATTCACAAATGTCGAAGGCTGCGCTGTCTGCGTCGTGGTTATGCTGAATGGCAGCACAAAATCGAACGTCGTTCCACTGCCCTCTTCGCTTTCGACACTAATGCTGCCGCCCATCAAATCAACCAGGCGTTTACTGATCGCAAGCCCGAGACCGGTACCACCGTACTCGCGTGTCGTAGATGCGTCTACCTGTGAGAATGGCTGGAACAGACGCGAAAGCCTTGATGCCGGGATACCGATCCCCGTATCGATGATCCGGAATCCAATCATCACCTGCGATTCGGACGCACTACGCAGCTCAACCTTGAGGAAAACATGACCGCGGTTGGTGAATTTTAACCCATTGCCAACAAGATTAATAATCACCTGACGCAGACGGTGACTGTCGCCAACAACTTCTTCGGGGAGTCGATGATCGAGTTCAAAAAGGAGATCGAGGCCTTTTTCCAACGCAACGCCGGCAAACAGATCGATAACATTCTCCATGCGCGGACGCAGTGCAAAAGTATGCTCATCAAGTTCAAGCTTTCCGGATTCGATTTTTGAGAAGTCAAGAATATCATTAATTACCGTGAGCAACGTTTCACCACTCGCAAGAATGCTGTCCGTGTAATCTTTTTGCTCAGGAGTCAGGTTTGTTTCACGCAACAGCGATGCCATTCCCAGCACGCCATTCATTGGCGTACGGATCTCGTGACTCATCGTCGCAAGGAAGATTGTCTTCGCCTTGTTTGCACGTTCCGCTTCTTCGCGAGCTGCCTCGGCCTCTTCCTTCTTGTTCAGCGTTTCTTTCTTCTGATGTTCCAGCTCGCGGTTCAGCCTTTCGAGAAAAGCCGTCTTCGTCCGAAGTTCGTCATTAACACTTTTCAATTCGTTGTTAAGCACCTGCTGATCATTGTTCAGCGCCAGCAAGTGCTTCGCCTGGCTTTCAAGAATTTCCTTTTGTTGGTTGACTTCTTTTGTCCGGATGCTGACAACGGTTTCAAGACGATCTTTCTGCCTTGCAAGGTTTCGGACTTCAAGCCGGACGAGACCATAAACGCCCAGGCTAACGAGCATAACAATGGCCAGTCTGAACCACCAGGTTTTCCAGAATGGCGGTGTAATTACGACGACTACTGACGCGCCCTGTTCGTTCCACAGACCATCATTGTTCGAGGCAATCACACGAAAGACGTATTTGCCCGGATCAAGATTCGTGTAGGTCGCGCGACGTTCTGCACCTATGTAGTTCCATTCACGATCAAAACCTTCCAGTTTATATGCGTATCGGTTCTTGTCCGCCAGCGTGAAATTCAACGCAGCAAACTCAAATGTGATTACCGATTGGTCGTAGCTGAGTGTTACCGTTTTGGTTGTTTGCAGAGATTCTTTCAGAGGACTTCCATCAGCTCCCGGAGTAACGCTTTTGTTGAAAACCTGAAGATCGGTCAACACAACCGGTGGAACATACGGATTTGCCTTGACGCTGTCGGGAACGAAAACGTTGAACCCGTTGATGCCACCAAAGTAGATTTTTCCATCTGATGCTTTAAAGGAAGCCCCACGGCGAAATTC
>JAEZDW010000360.1 GCA_023417955.1 Bacteroidota bacterium | reverse complement strand
GGTATACGCATTGCCGTTAGTAATTTTTGCGCCAACGGGATTCGTGAGGTTTAGTTCCTTCGCCATGCGCTGGTTGATGATAACTGCACTCTTGTCGCTTTCGAGATCGCGGTTGAAATTTCGCCCTTCAATCAGAGTCATACCCATTGTCTCCAGGTAGTCTTCGTCGGCGCGCCAGAATTGCCCCTGAGTCGGCTTGTCAATGCCTACGTTGCCGTCGATAAAGAATTGGTTGCCATTGCGTTTTGTTCCGCGCACCGGAAGGTAGTCGCCAATGGAAACGGTGGTAACATGAGGAATCTCTTTCATGCGCTCCTTGAACAGGGGCAGTTTGTCGCCAAGCATTTGTGTGCCCTGAATGACCATGACGTTGTCTTTGTCAAAGCCAACCTTGGTGTTGAGGATAAACTGCATCTGGCGGTAGATCACGAACGTGCCGACTATCAATACTATTGAAATCGTAAACTGAAACACAACAAGGACAGCCCGCATACCAGAGCTTTTGCTGCCGAGATTTAACGTGCCCTTTAATACCTGGATTGGACGAAATGAGGAAAGGTACAACGACGGATACAATCCTGCGATAACGCCAACGATCAATGCCGCGGTAATAATCAGCGGTAACAACCACCATTCGTTCCATGGAATCGTAAGCGTCTTGCCAGCCATCAGATTAAACCACGGCAATAATACCGATGCTAATCCCAGGCCTATTGCAAAAGACAGCATGCTGAACAATACCGACTCAGTCATGAATTGACTGATAAGATCATGGCGATACGAACCAACAACTTTTCGCAGTCCGACTTCACGCGCACGGTTTGCTGATTTAGCTGTTGAGAGGTTAATGAAGTTGATGCAGGCAATGATAAGAACAAAAGCAGCCACTGCACCGAACATCCAAACGAACCGAATGTCACCGTGTGAGAGCTGGTCGTCAAAGCCCTGTGAATGAAGATGAATCTTCGAAACCGGTTGAAGTTCCAGCCAAATATTCTTAACAAGGCCTTCAGGATCCGGATGTTTGTCTTGAACCAACCGTGGCAATACATACTTTTCAATCACTTTGCCTGTGAGCCTTTCTTCCAGGCTTTTTATGTCAACGTCGTTGCGGATTGTTACATACGTCGGATAGTTGCTGCAGCACCAGTCAGTTTGTTCGCCCGGCCAGAATTCCTTGCCGGTGAGCGTGAGGAGGAAGTCAAAATTGAGATGCGACTTTTTCGAAATGTGGTCGAGGACGCCCGTGACGGTGTAGGGATTTTCAATGTCGTCGTTAATGATAAGACTTTGGCCGATAGGGTTATCATTCGGAAAGTATTTGTCGGCTTTTGATTTTGAGATTACAACTGTATTTGGTGAAGCGAGTGCAGTTTCAGGGTCACCCATCACGAACGGAAGCTCCAGCATCTGAAGCAGTTCGTGATCGAAGTGGGAGATGTTGTCTTCGAAATTATTCTCAAGCCTGTCTGCACGACGAATGGCGGCATTCGATGCGCCAAAGAGTTCGACGTTGTTATAGCGCCCTGCTCTTTCAACTTCAGGGAAATCATCTATCAGAGCTTTTGCAAATGGTGGCTGAAACCAAACACCCTTTTTTAGTTCGCCGTTGTCATTGAAAACACCAATAACGCGATAGACATTGTCCGGATACATCTGGTCGTAGGTGAGTTCATCGCGAATCAGCATGGCGATGAGGAGACACGCCGCGATACCAAGAGAGAATCCACCGATTTTTAGTGATGAATACATCTTTTGATGCAGGAGGTGACGCCAGCTTGTTTTGAAATAGCTTTTGAACATAGTGAGATGATTTATTCGGTGTACGCCGGAAAGACTTCGTATAATGCCCGGGCGGAAAAGCAGAATAACATCAATGGCAAATCGCAGATCCGCCTTTCGGTTGCCTGATACCTGAATGCGTTCGTTGTATAATTCAATAAGGTCACCTTCAATATATGTTCGAAGGTCAGGATGACAGAACCATCGAAAGAAGCGCATGAATAATTTTGGGGGCCGATGACTCATGTGAACTGGCGTTAGCGGATTTTAGAAAGAGAACTTTGTGTTGAGTGCTGCCCTCGGGATTGCCTCCCACAATTTCTTGCGCGTTTCCATTGTATACTCGAGTGCGCGTTTACCGAGAGCGGTGACGACAAAATATCTCCGTGGTCTGCCGGCGCGTTCCTGTGTTGCTTCACCTTCGTGTGATTTGAGGAACCCCTTGTCTTCAAGTCTGCGAAGCGCCGTTTGTAAAGCGCCAACGCTGACGCTGCGATGCAACCGGTCTTCGATTTCTTTTTTGACGGCGACACCGTATGCTTCGTTATAAAGAACGGCTACGGTCAACAACACAACTTCCTCGAATTCTCCGAGCTGGTACTTTTTCATGTTTGTCCTGAATATTTTCCTATTTGTAGTAATAAGCATACCAGAATTAATTATTGATATTTTCATCAATCTGGCCAATTTAGGGTGTATACGATTGTTCAGAAGTGGACAGTGTTTGTACGGTGGCAGGACGTGTGAGTCGCCTTCAATTTCAGGGCTGATATGTTTATATTGCCGCTTTATAATATTCTCTCAATGAAAAATATATTGCTATCCTTTTTGTTTGCTGTTGTCATTGGTTCTTCAGTTGCTCAAAAGCTTGAAGTTGTCGAAGGGGACCTTTCGGAACTCTCAGGACTGGATAAGATTCATTTTGAATTCACCTATGACGACCTGGTGATCGGCGAATCTAAACCGGAGCCTGAGTTTGTCGCCGAAAAACGCAAGGCATGGGATGAGAGAGAACAAGGCAAAGGCGCGGAATGGGAAGATCATTGGATAACCAGCAGAAGTAAGCTTTACGAACCTGCCTTTATAAATGCGTTTACAGAACGATCTGCAATCAGCGCGGATAACAATGCGAAATACATCTTCGTGTTCAAGGCATATCGCCTTGAGCCGGGCTGGAACGGCGGTCCAGTGGGCGTTAGTGCCTACGTAAATGCTGAAGTGCTGATACTAACAAATGATGCTAACAGAACACTGGTGGCAAAGCTGACGGTTCCAAAGTACGTCGGTAACAAGTATGGAGGGGACTTCGAGATCGGACAACGAATTGCCAAAGCCTATGGGCGTGCCGGGGAGGCGCTTGGGTCGTACTTCAAACGTACGGTCATAGGCAAGGCAAAGAAGCGGAACTGATGAATTGATTTCGGATAAAGTTTAATTTTGATTTCTGAACCAATCAGTTCGATTCAGGCGAAACACGAAACATTGATCTGAACCGAATTGCTTTTTTTCCGTAAACCGGAATCCCAGCTTCTCATAAAAACGGTGCGCACGCGTATTTGATTCCAGTGGATCAATAATAACTTCTTTGACATTGGGATTGTCGAAACAGCGCTTGAGTGCAAGTTTCATCATGATCGTGCCGAATCCTTTTCCCAATGCATCCGACTCACCGATCCAAATATCAATAGCGCGCAGGTTGGGTTCGACGTCACCCCAATAATGCGATTCTTCGAGAAGGGGATCAATGATTTGTATGAATCCGATGGGTCGCCCATCTGCTTCTGCAATGAGTTGTTCACGCCACGATGGGTCACGATTGAGTTCCATCTCCCAGTTCCAGTCGTCATTGGGGTCGGAGTCGATTACGTGGGGTTGTGAATCCCAATGTGTCAGTATTGGGAGATCGGCGATGGTTGCCTTACGCAATGTTATTTCCGGAATTCGTTGATCCATGTGTCGGTTTGTGTTTCACCAAAATGATAAATAGAAACTGAGAACATGATTGGGTTAACGCTGAGCCAAAGGCCTCAGGGATCATTACTAATCAGCGTAATCCTTTAATTGGGGGTCATACCCTGAATCGAAGACCGAGGCGGATTAACGCGCCAGTTATTAGTGCACAAAGGATTGCGAACAAAAAGGACTTTATCAATCCCGCCGCACCTGTTAATGCAAAATCGGGAAGCGAGAACCCCGCAGCTACAGTAATCGCGTATGCGAAATACGGAATGAGGTAACAAAGCAGGGTTGCTGTTCCGGCG
>JAEZDW010000506.1 GCA_023417955.1 Bacteroidota bacterium | reverse complement strand
TGCTTCACCACATGGGCATCCCAGATTTTGTCGAACAATGTTTTTGACTGACTCATGGTCTTATTCTGAAAGTCTGTTTTGGTTTTCTTTGCCGATCGATAACAACTGTTAGTTTGTTCTTACTCCTTATAACGAAATCGTCCCGTCAGTTTCTGCTGACGGGACGATCTTGTTTCTGTTATAATTCAGCTCTTCGCCGCTTCGTAAAATGCAAAAAGTTTCGAGGCAAATTCAATGTACGAAGATGGGAAATGTTGGGAGCTACATCAACAGAATGTTAAAAAATTTTTGCCGCGACTAACAAGTGATTGGTAGCGCTCGCATAACTTTCACAAGCTGTTTGTGCCTACCACCACGGTAGCGGGAGTTTGATTTCGTTGACTGAGTTTACAATGAGATCGGGCTTGAACGCATACCGGTTCAGCTCTTCGATTCGGGTGATTCCGCTGAGGACAAGGATAGTTTTGTATCCCATCTGAACGCCACCCTGAATATCCGTTCCCATCGTGTCGCCAATGATCGTCGTTTCCGCCGTTTCCAGCCCGAGGGCCTTACGTGCAGAACGCATCATTACCGGTCCCGGCTTCCCGATAACGAAAGCACGAACTCCTGTGGCTTCTTCTATCATGGCGGTTGTCGCAGCGATGCCGAGATTGTTCCAGCCCTTCATCTTTGGCGAGGGGTCGCGGTTGGTAGTGATAAATTTCGCTCCGTTCAGAATCATATCCACTGCACGTTGCACCATTTCCAGCGTGAAATTTCTGCCTTCGCCAAGTACAACAAATTCAGGATCCGTCTCTACAAGGGAAATCCCGTTCTCGTGAAGACTCGTTAACAGCCCACCTTCACCAAGAACATAGGCGGTACCACGAGGAATCTGACTTGCAAGAAACTTACCTGTAGCCATTGCACTGGTATAGATGTGGTCTTCTGTGACTTTGATACCGAGCTTCTGCAGCTTCCTCACGGCCTCGAGTCGCGTGCGCTGGCTGTTGTTTGTCATAAACATAAACGGGATGTTTTGCTGCAGAAGCCTGCTCACAAAAAGGTCCGCGCCTGGTATCATAACGTCGCCACCATAGACGACTCCGTCCATATCAATCAATAATCCCTGTGCCATAAAACACTTATGTTCTCTGGTTGGAAATTAAGCTTTTTAATTCGTGATTACCAATCCGGTCAATAATTCACAACTACAACGTTAGCGGAGATGACTGACGAGGAGCGACGCCATTGTCCGTGACTGTTATTCCGATAATAACACTTGAATTGATCCACTACATCGCGTTGTGATGAGGATGCAAATGAAGTCCCTGCCCGATAACCGTGGTAGCTATTGAATGTAATCCTTTCACCCTCCACAACTATCGTATCGGTTGTGACCTTTTTAGGGAACTGTCGCTCAAACTCACGATACATGTCCATCAATAGTCGGCGGTCATCATCGTCAATCAGCCATTCGAAAACCAGATAGAAAGCCTGATCATCGATTCGGATATTGTATTTGGAGAGGTCGAAGTTCACCCACCCGCGCCGAAGTTCTGATTTTACGACAATGCTTCCGTTGTACAGATCCTTGTCCGGAAGTCCGGTCTCCGGGTGTACGGAGAGAAATCTCAACCGTATCTTGAATTCATCGAACGTGTTGTAGGAAATTCTGAGCCTCGCCTTGTGGGCGAAATAAGGAACCGTGAGGTCGGCCTGAAACGCCGGGTATTTGTTTTCGATCAACAAGGCCATGGCTGATCCCGCGGCGATGGAGTCCACGTGAATACTCCCTGCATCATAGACATAATTTCCAAATTGAAAGGTTCTTGCAGGCTTTTTCTTTTTTGATTTTACAACGATGTTCTTAAGCAGCGTAGTTTGTTCCTGCATGTGGATGGTCAATGACTTTTGTGAAATAAGCTCACTGACCTTGAACGAAAGTTTTCGAAAGCCGAGTGCCGAAAAAAGGAGAGAGTCATTTTGATGTTGCCCCGGTATATGAATTTCAAATGTTCCGTCCGGATTTGAGATGGTGCCAACAGAGGTGTCCAGTATCCCTATGTTCGCATAGGCAATGGGTGACTTATCTTCCTCATTGAGGACAATTCCCGTGACAACAATCTGACCGAAACTCACCGTAGATCCGGCAAGCAATAGTGTCACAATCAAATAGCCCAAGCGCATTACTGCCATATCCGTCATGAAGCGTGTTAATATAACAAAAAGGTTGGAATGACGTCATTCGGCAGCCGGCTAAACGAGATATTCAAAAAGATTTTCGTTTTGGTTGACAAGCGTGTAGTTAAGCCCATACTTATCCATGCGCTCAACCAGGGAGTGGAAATCGTCTCTTGATTTTACTTCAATACCAATTAGTGCCGGCCCGGTTTCCTTGTTGTGTTTTTGGATAAATTCAAATCGAACGATGTCATCCGTAGGGCCAAGGATGTGATTGACAAATTCTTTTAACGCGCCCGGACGTTGCGCAAAACGTACGATGAAATAGTGTTTGAGTCCTTCGTACAGCAGCGACCGCTCCTTGATTTCTTGCATGCGGTCAATGTCATTGTTGCCGCCACTTACAATGCAGACTACCTTCTTGCCAGCCAGGTGTTTCTTATACAAGTCGAGCGCGGCTATAGTCAGTGCTCCGGCGGGCTCTGCTACAATTGCGTCTTCGTTGTACAGTTGCAAAATGGTGGAGCTTATTTTTCCTTCAGGTACAAGTAGCATGTCCGTGATAATGCTCTTGCAAATAGAAAATGTGAGGTCGCCGACTCTTTGCACGGCCGCACCATCAACGAAGCGCTGAATTTTTTCAAGTCGCACGGGCTTTCCTTCGCGGATCGCTTCTTTCATCGAAGGCGCGCCTGCTGGCTCTACACCTATAATTTGGGTTTTGGTCGCATGCTCGCTGCAGAAAATTCCGACGCCGGCGCACAGCCCGCCGCCACCTATGGGAACAAAGATGTAATCCGGATCTTTGAGTTCAGACAATATCTCGAGGGCGACTGTACCTTGTCCTTCGATTACTTTTGCGTGATCAAAAGGCGGAACGAAAACTCTGCCCTTCTCCTCCGCGAAGGCGATTGCATGAGCCTGGCATTCGTCGAACGTATCACCTGTTAGCACGATCTCAATATTTTCACCTCCGAACATTCTCACCTGGTTAATCTTCTGCTTTGGCGTGATTGCAGGCATATAAATCGTTCCGTGAAGGTTGAGTGCCCGACACGAGAAGGCCACACCCTGGGCGTGGTTACCAGCACTTGCACAAACTACACCGCGTTCGCGCTGCTCGGCATCCAGGCTGTTTATGAGATTGTACGCGCCGCGGATTTTGTAAGAGCGAACAACCTGCAGGTCTTCACGTTTCAGGTAAATCTCCGCGCCGAATTTTTCGGACAACTTGCGATGATACTGAAGTGGTGTTTTCAGGACTACCGATTTCAGTATTGCGTAGGCGCTTTCAATGTCGATGGTTGCAGCTTTGTTGCTCATAACTCATTACGGATAAAACGAGAGAACCAGAGGTTTCGAAATTCGAAAATACCTCCGGTTCTCATATTGTTCACCTGGATGACGGTCCAGGCAGAAATGCCGACGATTAGTTGATCATGCTTGCCTCAACCTGTTGTTTTTCAGGGCGCAGTTTGCGGACCGCAGCACCTGCCTGCCACAATTCGCTTTCGCGAAGTTCTTTCAGTTCCTCGGCGAGCTTTTCGCGATAATCAGGTTTGCTGCAAGTCTCGATTGTTCTTCTTGCTTCTTCGCCGGTTGCAACACTCTTGTACAACTCCTGGAAAACAGGCAAAGTAGCTGCCTTGAATTTTTTCTTCCAGTCAAGAGCACCGCGCTGAGCAGTAGTCGAGCAGTTGGCATACATCCAGTCCATACCGTTTTCAGCGACCAATGGCATGAGGCTTTGAGTAAGCTCCTCAACAGTTTCGTTAAACGCTTCTGAAGGTGAATGCCCGTTGGCGCGAAGAACTTCGTATTGTGCTTCGAAAATTCCGGCAATAGCACCCATCAGCGTTCCGCGTTCTCCCGAAAGGTCGGAGTATACTTCTTTTTTGAAATCAGTTTCAAACAGGTATCCTGACCCTACACCAATGCCAAGGGCGATAGCTTTTGTTTTCGCATTGCCTGTTGCATCCTGGAACACGGCGTAGCTTGAATTGATACCTTTGCCCTGGAGGAAGAGGCGACGAACCGAAGTTCCTGACCCCTTAGGTGCAGCGAGAACAACATCAATATCCGCAGGAGGAACGATTCCTGTCTGCTCCTTAAAGGTGATACCAAAACCGTGTGAGAAGTACAGTGTTTTGCCTTTGGTCAGGTAAGGCTTGATTGTTGGCCACAGCGCGATTTGTCCGGCGTCAGACAAAAGGAACTGGATTATCGTACCGCGCTTGGCAGCTTCTTCGATTTCGAAAAGTGTTTCACCGGGAACCCATCCGTGGCTCACAGCCTTATCCCATGTCTTCGAACCTTTGCGTTGTCCGATAATCACCTTGAATCCATTGTCACGCAGGTTAAGTGCTTGTGCAGGTCCCTGCACACCGTATCCGATTATTGCAATTGTCTCATCTTTCAAAAAATCCAGCGCTTTTTCCATCGGGAACTCCTCCCTTGTTACTACTTCTTCGACGACGCCGCCAAAATTGATCTGTGCCATAATTGTGTGTTTAGTTTTTTCTTGTAGTGTTTAAATTCTATTTAGTGCATGCAGGGCCGTGTACTACGCTACCTGTTTGTTATTTTTTTCACTGAGTTCAAAGTACAGTTCGCAGCCTGTACAAAAACGCGCCTCTTCAACTTCAATCAATTTTTCCAACTGATGTTTTACCTTTTCCATCAGGTCGGGTGTCGTATGCAACAGCAATACGGCAACACCTCTCCGGAAATCGTCCTCGTTCTCGTGTGCGATCAGTTTCTTGATGCGTACCCTTCGCCGGTTCAGTACATTCACGATCCGGTTCAACACCGAAAAATTGTTGTCTGAAAGAATCTCAAGGGTGAAATCTTGTTTCATTTTCTTGCTATTTGGTTAGCGTCCGATTGATCGGACACTTAATCTATTTTGTCGGTGGCGCCTCGAGTAACACTTCTGATACGCCTGCGCCAGCTGGTACCATCGGGAACACGTTGTCCTCCTTGCCGACAACCACCTCCAGGAAGTACGGGGTTTCCGCGTCGAGCATTTCGTTTACTGCTGCCAGGAGAGAATCCCGGTCCTCTACTTTTCTGGCCGGAATACCGTAGGCGCCCGCAAGCTTGACGAAGTCGGGGTTTACCATTTCGGTAAATGAGTACCGCTTTCCATGGAACAACTGCTGCCATTGTCTTACCATCCCAAGAAAGTTGTTGTTCAGAACGACAATCTTCACGGGAATCTTGTATTGCATGATTGTACCAAGTTCCTGTACTGTCATTTGGTAACCACCGTCGCCGATTACTGCAATAACGTGCTGATCCGGCTTTGCGAGTTTGGCACCGAGTGCTGCCGGAAGAGCAAATCCCATTGTACCTGCTCCCCCCGATGTCACCTGGGTGCGCGGATTGTTGAAGTGATAGTACCTCGACGTCACCATCTGATGTTGCCCGACGTCAGTCACGACAATCGCATTGCCTTTTGTAATGTTCGACAAGTGGTAAATAACCTCCGCCATCTTAAGATCCTGATCCGATTTGAGTTCGGGTGCGATCACTTTGTCGAATTCAACTTTGTTGAGTTTGTGAAAGCTGCTCAGCCATTCCTCATGTCGGTTTTCGCGACAGAGTGGTGCGAGCGCATCAAGGGCTTCCTTCGCATCGGCATGAACTGCCACGTCGGCTATGATGATCTTATTGATTTCGGCTTTATCGATATCGATATGAACGACGCGGGCCTGACGCGCGTACTTGCTTACATTTCCGGTCACGCGGTCGTCGAATCTCATGCCAACAGCGATTAACACATCGCATTCATTGGTGTTGATGTTTGGACCATAGTTGCCGTGCATTCCTAAATACCCCACGTAATTGGGATGATCCGCAGGAAATCCTCCAAGGCCAAGCAACGTACACGCTACCGGTATTCCTGTTTTTTCTGACAGCGCGACTAATGAATCTGTTGCTCCGGAAAGCAGAACACCCTGACCACATAAAAGGTACGGACGCTTGGCAGAATTGATCAACTTTGCGGCTGCTTCAACCTGCGAGACTTGCAGTACAGGTTTTGGTTTATACGTTCTGATGAAGTCGCACTTGTTATATTCGGCTTCCTCAATTAATTCATTTTGAGCATTCTTGGTAATGTCTATCAACACCGGTCCCGGACGACCCGTGCGCGCGATGTAGAACGCACGCGCAACGGCCGATGCAATGTCTTTTGCCTCGGTAACCTGAACATTCCACTTCGTCACAGGAATAGTTGTGTTTACTACATCTGTTTCCTGGAAGGCGTCAGTGCCCAAAAGATGCGCGAATACCTGGCCTGTAATACATACAAGTGGTGTTGAGTCGATGAGGGCGTCGGCAAGACCGGTAACCAGGTTTGTTGCGCCCGGACCTGAGGTTGCAAAAACAACGCCCACGTCTCCGGAAACGCGGGCAAATCCCTGCGCTGCGTGGATTGCACCCTGTTCATGGCGAACGAGGATGTGATTCAGCCGGTCCTGGTATGAATACAACGCATCGTATACCGGCATGATAGCCCCTCCCGGGTAGCCGAATATGGTTTTGACTCCTTCACCAATCAGGCTGCGCAGCAAAACTTCTGATCCTGAGATCGTATGCTTCGCGGCTTGTTGAACATCAGATTTACTCTTCGTCAGTAACGCATCCATCGGCTGCAGTTTTTACGTGTTTAGCATATTTCAACAAAATTCCATTCTTCGCCCGGAGCGGAGGCTTTTGCCACGCTGCTCTCCGGCTGTCAAGGACAGAGTCATCGACAATCAGATTGATCGAATGTTTTTCAACATCGATCTCAATGATGTCACCGTCTTCCACCAATGCAATAAGTCCACCGTCCATTGCCTCGGGAGTAATGTGCCCGATAACGAAACCATGAGAGCCACCTGAAAATCTTCCATCGGTGATTAACGCGACTTGCTTACCAAGTCCAGCGCCCATGATTGCTGATGTAGGTTTAAGCATCTCCGGCATGCCGGGCGCACCTTTTGGCCCGACGTATCTGATAACAACCACGTCTCCGCTCTGCACCCTGCCGTTGGTAATTCCTTCGACCAGTTCAAACTCTCCGTTAAAGACGCGGGCGGGGCCTGTGAATTTTTCACCTTCTTTACCGGTAATCTTAGCCACCGAACCGCCAGTCGCGAGGTTGCCATAGAGAATCTGCAGGTGACCCGTTGCTTTGATCGGCTTTTCAAGCGGTACAATCACGTCTTGCGAAACGAAGTCGAGCGCAGGGATGTCCTTAAGATTTTCACTGATCGTCTTGCCGGTAACTGTCACGCAGTCTCCGTGGAGGAATCCTTTGTCGAGCAGATACTTCATCACAATCGGAACACCACCTATGCGATGCAGTTCTTCCATAAGGTATTTTCCGCTCGGTTTAAGATCAGCAATGAGCGGAGTCTTGTCTGAAATCCGCTGAAAATCCTCTTGAGTCAGTTCGACACCAGCAGCTTTCGCCATCGCTATAAGGTGGAGCACAGCATTCGTTGAGCCTCCCAACGCCATGACTACTGTAATTGCATTCTCAAACGCTTCGAACGTCATGATATCGCGCGGCTTGAGATCAATTGCGAGCAAATGTCTGATTGCCTTTGCCGCCGTTTTGCATTCCTCAGCTTTTTCGGGACTCAATGCCGGATTTGACGACGAGTAGGGCAGGGACATCCCAAGTGCTTCAATCGCTGAAGCCATGGTGTTGGCCGTGTACATTCCACCGCACGCCCCTGCTCCCGGACAGCTGTTCTGCACAATACCTTTGAAATCTTCTGGCGTGATTTTTCCAGCCATGCTTTCACCGAGAGCTTCGAAAGCTGAAATAATATTCAGCGTGCGCCCCTTGTAATTTCCTCCCGCGATCGTTCCGCCATACACCATAATGGAAGGTCTGTTCAACCTGCCCATGGCGATAAGTGCACCCGGCATGTTTTTGTCGCATCCCACCACGGCTATTAGCCCGTCGTAATATTGAGCCCCACATACGGCCTCTATAGAATCAGCAATGATTTCGCGACTAACGAGCGAATAGCGCATTCCCTCGGTACCGTTGCTCATGCCATCGCTTACACCGATCGTATTAAAGATGAGACCCACGAGTTCATTATCCCACACAGCTGATTTTACCTGTTGGGCAAGCTGGTTAAGGTGCATGTTACAGGTGTTGCCATCGTAGCCCGTGCTGACGATTCCCACCTGTGCCTTAAGCATATCTGCTTCAGTAAGACCGATCCCGTACAACATTGCCTGTGCAGCAGGTAATGTGGGATCCTGAGTGAGTGTCTTGCTGTACTTGTTCAGTTCGTTCACGTTCGTTATTCAGATCTTTACAGGTTAAAAAATATTTCTCTCTGCTGCACGGTAACGAAGTTCCGTTTCCGTGCAGTCAATGCTGTCATTATATGATCACGTAGCTGAATGACTTCTCCAGCACCTGACATTTATACGCTTCCTGAACGGAAGCCCCAAGGCTTTCAAACCAGGGTTTTTGAAAAGGCTTGGCATCAATCGATTCGATGCCCACGATTTCAGCTGCGGTTCCGCACAGGAATGCACTGTCTGCTGCCTCGAGGTCATCCGGAGTTATGACTCTCTCTTCAACAGGAATATCAAGTTCGCGACAGATGTTCATTACCGTTTGCCTGGTAATTCCCGGAAGGATATGACCCAGTGATGGTGTATACAACACACCATTTTTTTCCATGAAGAAGTTTGCGCCCGGTGCCTCGGCAATGTTTCCATGCATGTCAAGCATCAGTGCTTCATCGTAACCTCTTACCTTCGCTTCGCTTGTGGCGAGAATCGAATTGACGTAGTGACCGGTAACCTTTGCTTCCATTTTCAGGGAGTTGGGATTAGGTCGCTGATAAGACGATACACAAAGTTTCAATTGTTTATCGCCATGATATTTTTCCCATCGCCACGCGCACATCATAAGGTACACCTCTGACGTGTGGGTGAGTTGCATGTTCGGGCCGCAATACACCAGAGGCCGAAGGTAGGCGTCAGAGTATCCGTTCTTCTCAAGAAGCTGGTATGCAATCTGGATCAATTCGTCGGTTTCATATTGAAACGGAATACCGACGAGTGCACAGCTTTTCTTCAGACGTTCGAAGTGTTCGTACGCCTTGAAGATTTTCGTTCCGTTTTGAGTTTCGTATGCACGGATACCTTCGAAGACGCCCATTCCATAGTGCAGGGACTGGCTGTACAAATCAGTATGCGCATCAACCGCCTTGATGAACTTGCCATTCAGAAACAGGATCGTGTCTTTGGTATAATACATGTGTTTTTTACAACTGTTAGTTTGTTCGTTCGCATACAAAACAAAACCGCCCCGGGGGCTCCGGGGCGGTTCGTTTCAGGTTCTCAAAATCAAGTCCAATCACTATCGCCCCGTTTGACTACAAGCAGGATCACGATAATGAGAAGCACAGAAATACAATTCAAACCTATGCGGTTTAACAAGCGTTCGGTCATTTTTGATTTCTGTGACATAAAATTCTGTGCGAGTACAATTGTCACAAATAATCATTTACGATTCAAGTATTTGCGACAAAAAAGTTAAAAAATCCGCTTAAACGGATGTTAGTTTCCCGTACGTGTGTTCGTAAATTAAGATGCCAGATACTCAACGAGACCGTCGCGAATTGCTGTAAACGTGTTCACCAGCGTGCCTTCGTCTTCCTCGAGAAGGGTTACACGAAAGCCCTGTAGCTCCGAGCAGAATGAAGAAATCGGAACGACACAAACACCTTTGGCAGCCAGCAGATAGTACACGAATCGTTTGTCCATCGGAATGTCTGTCGACACCCAACTCTCGACCAGATCTCGTATCTCGGGATTATCGATCTTCAGTCGCTGGGTCGGTTTCAATGTGCCTTCGCGAAATATGATCGTGTTGTAGAACGCACCGAATGTTTCGTTGAATGTCAACTCCGGCACTGTGCTAAGAATGTCCGTTATGATCTTGCTTCTTCGTCCGATGTTACGGTTTGTTTCATCACGATAGGTTTTGAAGCGCGGATCACCAAGAATTTTTGGTATCGCCACCTGGGGTAACTTCGTAGAACAAACTTCGATCATCTTCGCGTTATCGAGCGCGGAGCAAAGACGGTTGAAATCGTCGTCCTTGCTCCGATTGTAATATTCCATCCATCCGCAGCGAGCACCCGGCCAGGGCAACTCCTTCGAAATTCCCTTCATTGATATACCAGGAACGTCTTCGATGATTTCAGCAAGTGCGTACGCCCTCACACCGTTGTAGGTGATATTGATATAGATTTCATCCGCGATTAAAAAGAGGTCAAACTCTTTGGCGATTTCAACAATCCGTTTAAGCGTTTCATGCGGGTAAACCATTCCCGTAGGATTATCAGGATTGATGATCAGAATGCCGACCACGTTCGGGTTGTATTTCACCTTGTTGTAAAGGTCATCGAGGTCCGGATACCATTTATTGTTGGGATCGAGTTTGTAGGTAAGTGGTTCATGACTGGCATGCGCGGCCTCAGCACTTGAGTGCGTTGAGTATGCAGGTGATGGTCCGATGATACGCGACGTTGGCGTAATGAATTGATACGCCTTGGATATGGCGTCGCCAAGACCATTGAAGAAGCAGATATCGTCGGCAGTAATCTGAACACCGCCAAGGGCATTTGTCTGCTTCGCGAGAAACTCACGTGTTTCAAGCATTCCCTTGGAAGGGCAATAGCTGTAGGTATCGTCCTGCTTCATTAGATCCGCGACGATGTCCTTGATCCACTGGGGAAGTTTGTGATTCTTCTGAATCGGATCACCGATGTTTTCAAATGAAATACTGACGCCGAGTTTCTTCAGCTGATCAGCTTTCTTGACGATCTCACGAATCTCATAACTTAGTTCGTTAGCGCCTTCACTTAGTAATTTTTGCCGCATGTTGTTCGTCGGAAAAGTCGCGCAAAGTTTGCATTAGTTTTCTTTTATTAAAAACAACCCGGCTTTTTTTGATGACCCTAACGATAGTAAGCAAAGTATTCACCTCATGTGATGAAGTTCCGATTAACGATTTTTATTATCTTGAATTACCGTTGTTTTAACTGTTAACTCATTGCGTTATGAAACCCGTTGTCCTCAGCGTGACCGCCTGTGTCGTGCTTGTCTTAAGCTCCGCGTGGGGCTTCTTTGGTCACAAGAAGATCAATAACCTTGCTGTTTTTACCCTGCCTCCGGAGATGATTGGGTTCTATAAAAAGAACCTTACCTATCTCACCGAAGCCGCAGTAAACCCTGACCGGCGCCGCTATTCAGTCGTTGATGAAGCTGCGCGTCATTATATCGACCTTGATCACTATGGCGACAGCGCCTTATACAAGATGCCACGGAACTGGGCCGATGCTGAGGCGATGTATTCCGAAGACACCCTTAAGGCTTATGGCATTGTCCCATGGCACGTATACCGCATGTACTTTAGGTTGCGTGAGGCATTTCTGATGCGAGACCCGGAGCGCGTTCTAAAAATGTCAGCGGAAATCGGGCACTACATCGGCGACGCGCATGTCCCGCTTCACACCACTGAGAATTACAACGGGCAGCTTACCGGACAAGATGGGATACACGGATTCTGGGAGTCGAGACTGGTCGAGTTGTATTCACAGGAGTACGACTTCTTCGTCGGCCGTGCAAACTACCTAACCGATCCCCAACGTGCAATCTGGGATGCTGTTGTGGAGTCGCATCTGCTCAAAGACTCCGTACTTAATGAGGAAAGAACACTGTCCGAAAAATTTGGTGAACGGAAGTTTACTTTCGAAACCAGGGGGAGGACTACAATGAAAGTTTATTCGCGGGAATACTCAGAGGTATATCACAAGGTACTCCGCGGTATGGTTGAAAGAAGAATGCGGGCAGCTGTGATAATGACAGGGTGTTTTTGGTACACTGCCTGGGTAGACGCCGGTCAACCAAACCTTGACGCACTGATTGGTTATGAGCCTACGGACGCCGAGCTTGAAGCGCGCCGACTGGAACTTCAGGAATGGAGACAAAAGAAAATCGATGCAAGAAGTCACGATGCGGACGGGGAAGACTAACTGTGAGTTGGTACAAGTTAATTTGTTAACTTAGCTTTTTAAGTAGGGCCTCGGCACTAACGACTGCGGTATGAAGG
>JAEZDW010000486.1 GCA_023417955.1 Bacteroidota bacterium | reverse complement strand
CTGCGATTGGGGCGCGATAGTGCAGCCGTTGCATGACGTCGTTTTCAGCGACCTTCGCGGAAATGCATTTCATTCGAAGTCGAAGTTCCTTTTGCAGACATTGTATTTTGTATCATTCATCGTCTTGACGCTGGCATGGGTAAATTATGTGGTCCTCTCGCTCCATACACTCAACAGGCGCTTGAAAGAACTGGGTACTCGCAAAGTAACAGGAGCAAAACCCGCGGACTTCTTCCTGCAATTTTTCGTAGACTCTCTTGTTATTAACGGAGTCGCTATACTTGCTGCCCTTACGATTTCCCAATTGCTCAAAGGACCCGCTGAAGAATTGCTGGGAATTTACCTGCCCTCATGGGGCGACGTTTTCGGCACACCCGGAATTATCATTGTATTGACTCTGCTGCTGGGAGTTCTTGTAACCACGTTTTACCCCTTTGCGCTTATCTACAACAGAAGTACCAATGACTTCTTCGGCAATTCGAGAAAAGAACTCAGGTACTCCTCATTTCATTCGGGATTGGTTGTATTTCAATACACTTCTGCAATAATATTGATGATCTGGATCGTAACCAGTAACAGCCAGTTAAACTTTATCCTTTCAAAAGACATCGGCCTGAATCCGCAGCGTGTAGTGGTAGTCGAAGGCCCGGCTCACATAAAGGAATATTCCGACCCGAGGGTTTCATCGTTTCTCAACGAAGTGCGGCGAATCAAAGGAGTCGCCGGCACTACCGTAAGCTATTCGCTGATTGGAGAACCTGATGTAAAAGGAATTACTGTGCAACGCAATCACGCCAGCAACTTCGTCGGCACAGATTGTAACGGTGGTGTTGACGCTAACTTTCTGAAAACCTTTGACGTGCCACTACTGTCGGGCAGGAATTTTCTGGCAGACAATCCTGCTGACCGAAACGCCGTTCTTATCAGCTACGAACTATCCCGCAGACTTGGTTTCGCCTCGCCTGAAGAGGCACTTGGACAACGGATCTTGCTGCCTGAGCATGACAGAAGAGACGTTGAGATTATAGGCGTATTCTCGGATTACCAGTTCAGACCCTGGTATAATGAATTTACCGAAGACGGACGCGGCATTGTGCTCATGTACAAGGACTATCTGATTCCGTCATTCAAACCCCTGAAATTGTCCGTGCGACTGGAAACAACTGACAACTTCAATGAAATCATCAGCACCATAGAAGCATTACACCAGTCACTCTTCGCCGGAGACACCTTTAAGTGGTATTGGCTTGATGAAAAAGTCGCGAAACAGTATAGCAATGAAAATGTCGCCAAAAACCAGATAGCTCTCTTTACACTGCTTGCTGTATTCATTTCGTGTCTTGGGCTACTCGGAATTTTATCGAACAAGGCGGTCCAAAAAACGAAAGAGATTGGAATAAGAAAAGTTTTGGGAGCACGCCTCACTCAAATTGCCAGGTTGCTGTTAGGTACGACTTGCTTTCAGGTATTGGCTGCGATTGCCATTGGCACTCCGATAGCACACTATCTCACCCGACAGTACCTGCAGAAATTTTCCGAGCAAATTGATCTAACGTGGTGGCATTACACTATCCCGGTAGCAGCCCTCATAACGATTATGCTCGCAACCGTTGCAACCGTTGTATGGAAAGCTGCAAAGAACAACCCCGTGGACGCATTGAAACATGAGTAACGTTTCAAACAATAGCTATGCTGATTAGTTACATCAAACTCTCCTTCCGCCTGATGGCGCGGCATCCTTTTTACACCTTTATTAATGTGGCAGGATTGTCAATCGGGCTGGTGGCATTTTCCATCCTCTGGCCATATGCGCAGTATGAACTGAACTCGGACAGGTTCCACAATGATTACGAGCAGATCGCGAGACTTTCCACGGCATTTACGTTAAATGAAAATGGACATATAAAACACCTTCGTATACCAGTACACAACTACGGAATCGCCAGGCGAATTGCGCACACGTACCCTGAAGTTGTTAGCCTCACCGGCATCACGCCACAACAATTCTTTGAAAAAGGTCGTCAGGGGTTTGATGCGGATGTATTCATTTCGGTAGATGCCCGGAGTGACAAACCGCTTTTCCGCGAACAAAATCTCGCGTTCGCTGACTCCAACTTTTTTGCGTTCTTTTCATTTCCGTTGCTCGTCGGCAACGCCCGTGAAGTCCTGCGCTACCCAAAGACCGCCGTGGTGTCGGCAAGCCACGCTGCCAGATACTTTGGGGAGGCCAATCCTGTTAACAAAGTAATTTACCTCAATGACTCTACGCCCTATACGATCACAGGCGTATTCAAAGACCTTCCGCGGAACACTCACTTTAAGGCTGATGTCTTACTTTCAACAGCCGGAATCAGTCAGGTCGGTCACCATGACGCGGGCTCAAGCTGGTGGACATATTCCTACATCAAAGTTAAAGAAGGCACCGACTTCCAGGATCTGGAAAACAAAATCAACGCCAACAAGGAACGACTATACGGCACTTGTCCCCGATGCGTAGATAACCGTACCACCTCGGTTCTTATTCAACCACTCAAGACGGTTGTCTTTACCAATCTGACAGCAAACACATTTCATTCGAAATCCCGTTACCTGCTCATCATTTTGGGTGTACTTGCTTTTGCGATTCCCGGTCTGGCGTGGATTAATTATGTCAGTCTGTCTATTAATATGTTTCAAAAGCGTCTTTCAGAAATGGGTATCCGAAAGGTATCAGGCGCTGATACAAAACATTTTGTGACACAGTTTATCGTCGAGGCGCTGATGCTGCACATACTGTCCCTTCTTGTTGCTGTAACTGTCGTACAACTCATCAAAACACCTTTGGAAGGTTTGCTTGGTTTTCACCCGGTTCCATGGGATGAACTACCATCAGGCACGACCTCCATTGTCATGCTTTTGTTCGCGGCAGGACTCATCGTCACGATAGCCTATCCGGTGCTCATGTCAATTAATGGAAAGTCAGCTTCATTGGTGAAGAAGGTTTCGCATTACAACGCCCCCCAATGGCTGAACGCGATTGTAACTACACAGTATACAGTCGCAATCGCATTGTTGATCTGTATTACTTGTGTTTACTCACAACTAAACTTCATTCTTTCTAAACCGCTTGGTCTTACCTCTGATGGGATTATCGTTATTGATAGTCCATTAAAAATAAGAGCCGACTCTCCTCAAGGTCTTGAATACTTTACGACAACTGCCGCGGCTACTCCGGGTGTTCTTGGAATTACGGTGAGTAAGAATGTGGTCGGCGACTTTGCCGGATACGGAATACCGCTTAAAAGAAACCAGGACGCACCCGAATTCGGGTTGGATATCAACGGCGGCGTTGATGCGAACTTCCTGGAAGTTTACAACATCAGACTCCTTCATGGCAGAAACTTTCAGGCGGACATGCCTTCCGACCACAACGCGATCTTGATTAGCAGTGACGCAACCGTAAGGCTGGGATTTGCTTCACCAACGGAAGCGATAGGCGCCCGCGTGCACCTGCCGTGGTACGATCGGGACGCAGAAGTAATTGGCGTCTATAAGGACTATGAGTTTCGGCCATTTCTGACAGGAACATATGAAGCGAAAAGAGGCAGCTTCCTTGCCTTTGGCAATCATCTGATCCCTGATCTCTATCCGTCAAAGATTTCGGTGAGGATTGACTATGCTGCGCTACAGTCATGTGTGCCGCAGTTGGAGATCCTTTTTAAAAGCACATTCCCAAATGAGACGTTTAACTGGTCCTTCCTGGATGAGAACATCCAGAAGTATTACCTCAGCGAAAAGACTGCCCGAAATCAAATCGCTGTCTTTACGGTGCTGGCTATCGGTATAGGCTGTCTGGGATTGCTCGGCTTGATCAGCAATAAAGTAACAGAAAAGACTAAAGAAATTGGCATTCGCAAAGTACTTGGCGCCCGCCTCCGCAACATCGCACAGATCCTGCTTGCGACTACCTCAAAACAACTCATTGCAGCCGTGATCATAGGCATACCGTTGGCTTACGTTGCAACCCGGTACTATCTGGAGAAATTTTCAGAGCGAATAACGTTACAGTGGTGGCATTTTATGCTGCCTGTGCTGGTGTTGGTCACAATCATGGCTGCAAGTATCGCGGCCGTTCTGTGGAGGGCGTGTCACAGCAATCCCGTGGACGCGCTAAAACACGACTAAGAACCGCAAGCCAGCAATCTGCAGTCCCCTGAATTAATCCTTCTTACTGTCACTTTTTTTAGGGCCGACGCCTAATGTTTTTGGATTGGATAGTCCAAAAAACGTATTTTATCGACATGGGACATTTACCAGAATTAATCAGGGATCTGGCGCTCATATTGACAGCAGGGGCGATTACAACACTGATCTTTAAGAAGATTAAGCAGCCGCTTGTTCTTGGTTATATCATCGCGGGCTTTTTAGTCGGACCCTATTTTCGACTTCTTCCGACCGTCGCTGATCAAGAAAACATTGAAATATGGGCAGAGATCGGCGTAATCTTCCTTCTCTTCAGTCTTGGTCTCGAATTCAGCTTCAAGAAACTGGTTCGCGTAGGCGGTGCGGCCTCTATAACTGCCCTTGTTGAAATAGCCTTTATAACAGTCGCCGGATACTACGCGGGCAGATGGATGGGCTGGTCGACGATGGACAGCCTGTTTCTGGGCGGGATGCTCGCCAGCTCCTCGACGACAATCATCATTCGGGCATTTGACGAACTCGGCATAAAGACCAAACAATATGCTCGCATTGTCTTTGGCGTCCTCGTCGTGGAAGACATCGTCGTGATCCTCCTCATGGTGTTGCTTTCCACCATTGCAGTAACGCAACAGTTTGAAGGAATGGAAATTGTTTTCACGCTGACCAAACTGTTGTTCTTCCTCGCGGTATGGTTCCTTGCCGGAATCTTTATACTGCCCACGCTCCTGAAAAAAGCAAAGACCCTCCTCGACGAAGAAACGCTGCTGATCCTTTCGATCGGCCTGTGTCTTGCGATGGTTGTCCTCGCGACAATGGTCGGATTCTCTGCTGAACTCGGTGCCTTCATTATGGGATCTATCATTGCTGAAACAACGTCAGCCGAAAAAGTTGAGCACCTCACCAAACCCGTAAAAGATCTCTTTGGGTCGGTGTTCTTCGTATCCGTCGGAATGATGATTGACCCGAAAGCGATTACCGAATACGGTTGGCCTGTCGCGATCGTTACGCTAATCACTCTGTTTGGAAAACTGGGAAGCACAACGCTCGGGGCACTGATTTCCGGACAACCGCTAAAGCAGTCAATACAAGTGGGTATGAGCATGGCTCAAATTGGCGAATTTGCCTTCATCGTAGCAACGCTGGGCTTGTCATTAGGTGTGATCTCAGACTTTCTGTTTCCCATTGCCGTCGGGGCCTCTGCGATTACAACATTCACCACCCCGTACCTCATCAAGTTTTCAGAACCGTTTTATTCATATCTCGAACGAATAATTCCGGAGCGGTGGATCAAACGACTTAATTCTTATTCCGTGGGAGCGCAGTCAATCCAGGCAGAGACCGAATGGAAAGTTGTGCTAAAGTCCTATCGTGATATTGTGTTGGTGAATGGTATCGTCCTCGTGATCATCATTTGGGCATCGGTGAATTTTCTCGTTCCATACCTCAACGCAAGAATCGAAGGGGAAACCACACAGCAGATTGTCGCGCTTGTGATCTCGCTACTGCCGGGGCTGCCGTTTCTTTGGGCAATCATGGCCAAGAGACCGGATAACAGTGGCTACAAAGAACTATGGGTGCAAAGACAGTATAACAAAGGCCCGCTGTTCCTCATCGAGGCCGGACGCGTTCTACTCAGTCTCGGATTCATCGGCGTGTGGGCAACGCTGATCATTCCAACCCAACTCGCCGTTTTCATTGTCATTCCCGTAGTGGCAGTCGTCTTGTTTCTCTACCGACAGCGCATGAATAATTTTTACCTCCGGCTTGAGTCGAGGTTTCTTGATAACCTCAATGCTCGCGAAGACGAAGCTGCCAATACCCTTATGGCCCGGGTCGCCAGAAAGAATGTAGTCTTGCAATCCCGCCTCGCACCCTGGGATGCTCATATCGTTGAAATGGAAGTTCCACAATGCGCACCCTACGTTGGCAAACCACTGAAACAACTTCGGTGGCGCGAACAATATGGCGTTAACGTCGTTTACATCCGGCGCGGCGATACGATCATTCATGTGCCTGACCGCGATCAATACATGCTGCCTTTCGATGAAGTGGGCATTGTTGCTACCGATGCCCAGTTGGCGTCATTTAAACCGGTGTTTGATGAAGGCAAGGAAGGCCAAAACGGATCAGCAAGTTTGGACATCAACGAGATTATATTCGAGCAGTTACTTGTTGAAGAACATACGAAGTTGAAAGGCAAGAC
>JAEZDW010000474.1 GCA_023417955.1 Bacteroidota bacterium | reverse complement strand
TTCACGATCACGGCGCCGGCGGACACCTTAACTGTTTGTCGGAACTACTCGAAGAAACTGGTGGCGTCATTCACATCGACAAACTTCCTGTAGGTGACCCTACACTTTCCGATAAGGAAATCATTAGCAACGAGTCGCAGGAGCGAATGGGGCTTGCTATCCGCAAACAGGACACTGACATCCTTAAGAAAGTCGCAGAACGAGAACGCGCGCCGTTCTACGTTATTGGCGAGGCTACTGGCGACAAACAACTGACATTTGAAAAAGAGGGCCAGGACAAAAAGCCTGTGCATTTCAAATTGCACCACCTCTTTGGATCGTCACCTAAAACGATTCTTACAGATACCACCCAACCCGGTGGATGGCAGCCACTTACTTACGACGCAGCGGATATACGCGAATACATTTCGCAGCTGCTCCAGCTTGAAGCCGTTGCATGTAAAGACTGGCTCACAAACAAAGTTGACCGATCAGTTACCGGTAAGGTTGCAACGCAACAAACATGCGGACCAATCCAGCTTCCGTTGAACAACCTCGGTGTAATGGCACTTGATTATGCAACACTTAAGGGGGTCGCAACTGCAATTGGTCATGCACCGGCTGCTGCACTTGTTGATCCCGCGGCGGGAAGCAGACTTGCTATCGCAGAATCGCTTACCAATCTCGTGTGGGCATCATTGAGTTATGGATTGCAGGGTGTATCACTCAGTGCAAACTGGATGTGGCCTGCACGAAATCAGGGCGAAGATGCGCGCCTTTACAACGCCGTTGAAGCTGTGAGTGAATTTGCGATCAGCCTCGGTATCAACATACCAACCGGAAAGGATTCGCTTTCAATGACACAGAAGTACCCGAACGGCGAAGTCGTGTACGCACCGGGAACCGTGATCATTTCAGCCGTGGGTGAGGTAGCTGATATCACAAAAACGGTATCACCTGTATTGTCACCTCAAGAAGGTTCCAAACTTATTTATATCGACTTCAGTCGCGATACGCGTAAACTCGGTGGCAGCAGCTTCGCACAAATCATCAACCAACTTGGTGACGAAGTTCCGTCTATTACCGATGCAGCGTATTTCACCCGGGCTTTCGCAGCGGTGCAACAGTTAGTCAGGGAAGAAAAAATCGCTGCGGGGCATGATATCGCTTCCGGCGGATTGATCACTACCCTGCTCGAAATGTGTTTCGCAGTGCCGCACATCGGTATGACACTCAACCTTCAAAACCTGGACGCGGATCTTGTAAAAGTTCTGTTTGCTGAAAACCCGGGTGTCGTTATTCAGCTTAAGGATGAGTCGGCTCTTGCCATTCTCGACGAGTACAAGATTCAATACAACATCATCGGGATTGTTTCCGGTGAACGTAAGCTCAATATCCGGCATGGCAATCAGCAACTCGAACTCAACATTGATGAGCTGCGAAACGACTGGTACCGCACTTCCTACCTGCTGGATAAAAAGCAACGCAATCCTGTTAACGCGGAAATGCGTTACCGGAACTACGACAACCAGATACTGCACTACCGTTTTCCGGAAACATTCCAGGGAACGTTTACAAGTTTTGGTATCTCACCACAACGGCCCCCCGAAACAGGTGTGCGCGCTGCAATTATCCGTGAGAAAGGTGTCAACGGCGACCGCGAAATGGCTTACGCACTTTACCTCGCCGGATTTGACGTGAAAGATGTACACATGACTGATCTCGTTTCGGGTCGCGAAGATCTGTCCGATGTAAACCTGATCGTTTTTGTTGGTGGATTTTCAAATTCTGACGTTCTCGGTTCAGCGAAAGGGTGGGCCGGAGCATTCTTATACAATGAGCGCGCGAAGCAGACGTTGGAGAGGTTCTATGCACGAAAGGATACGCTCAGCCTGGGTGTGTGCAATGGCTGTCAGTTGGTGATGGAACTCGGGTTGCTTTATCCTGACTGGAAAGATCATCCCAAGATGCATCACAACGCTTCGGGAAAATTCGAATCATCATTCCTGAATGTATCCATACCTGAAAATGAATCCGTGATGTTCAAGTCCCTTTCAGGATCGCGACTCGGCGTATGGATTGCACACGGCGAAGGAAAATTTGTGCTACCTGAAGACACATCGTTGTACCGGATCGCGGCGCACTATAGCTATGAAGAGTATCCCGGTACGCCGGCAGGCTCTGATTATTCCGTGGCTGCGCTATACTCGAAGGACGGACGACACCTCGCCATCATGCCGCACATTGAGCGCTCGCTGTTCCCGTGGAACTGGCCGTACTATCCTGAAAATCGGAAAAAAGACGAAATCTCACCGTGGATTGAAGCCTTTGTCAACGCCCGGAAGTGGGTTGAACAACACCGCTAAAAACAAATCGGACTGCACGCTATTCTCCGATCAGAAGTTTTCCCTATATTCAACATCGGTAAAACCTTCGGAGATATGAAAAAAGTGCTTCCAATCTTGTTGCTTGGTGTCTTGTTCGCGTCGTGCCTTGGGTACAAGGAGCTTCCTGTTGAGTATGATTACAGTTACAAAGGCAACTTCAAGAAGTATCGCACTTTTGATATCATGCGCCCTGCCGGTCCGGCGGACTCAACGATGACGAACGAGATCATTGAGAAGTCTGTGGTGGCACGCATGAAATTCCTGGGGTACCGCCAGGTCAGCAACAAGCCCCATCTGATCATCGGTTTCAAAATGTTTAACGACAGCCTGAAATTTAACGGATACAATCAACCTGACATCGAGGAGTGGGTGCGTACGGGCAAAGATGATCTCGAGTACGATCAACAAAAATTTCATCTCACGACAGGCACGCTGCTCATCCAGTTTTATGACCGACGCCAGAACAGATCGATCTGGCAGGGGTATGCCACGACGCAATACGGTTCAATCGATTTCCAGAACAGCCGTCACCTCCGAAACGCAGTGATCTCAATCCTTGACAAATACCGCTTCTGGGCGGAAGGATTTATTGACGGAACGACCACGATTTCTCAGGAAAATGATCTCTAAAATTCGCGGCGGGCGTTAGAATTCTTCAAAACTTCTCCTACCTTTGCAATCCCAAAATGAGGTACCCAAGCGGAATTTGCCCGTTTTGGCGTGATTGTCCGATGGTGTAACTGGCAACACGCCTGATTTTGATTCAGGAAAGTCCAGGTTCGAGCCCTGGTCGGACAAC
>JAEZDW010000472.1 GCA_023417955.1 Bacteroidota bacterium | reverse complement strand
CACGAAACGATTATACTGACCCTGCAGGATGTAGACAGTGATAAGGTTGATTTCGGAACCAGGGTTCAGACCACGATTACAATCGTCAGTGATGATGCCGCAAACACGGTATTCTTTGAAACAACCTCCTTTTCAGTTGACGAGTCCGTACAGCAAGTTGACGTCGTAGTAAAACTTCAAGGCGATCCTGCAACCTCTGACCTTACTGTTAATTTCCAATTAGGAGGTAATGCCATCTCGGCGATGCGCGGCACAAATGAAGATATACCCGAACAGTATTGGGATTACGACCTGGGCAATCTCACAAACAGCGTCGTGATTTCTGCAGGTCAGACGACTGCCACCATACCCGTCAGGATTTATTCCGACTTCAATCTTGAAGACCCGGAGACGATTGAGATAACGCTGCTTTCAGGCGGTGGTGTAGTCCCTGGAACCGCTTCAAAAGCGACTATCACTGTAGATCAGGAAGACGGCTACATTGTTGCGCTGTTCTGGCCGGAGGATCCGAATGCTGAGACCGATGTCGACATGGACCTTCTGGTTTGGATTCTGCTTGAAGACGAGGGCGAGCCTTTCTGGTACCCCGGAGGCGTCGCAGTATTCAAGGATTTTGATCCCGAATTCCTCTTTATTCCGACCGCGATCGAAGAAGGCGTATTCGGTGTCAGCGCCGTTTACTACGCGGGGACGGACGACAACCTTAAGTTTGAACTGCAATATGTAAACCTGACCGATGGAGAAATCGAACCTGTGGCTGAACGCGACATCTTCCAGGGAACATACACACTGGCCAATATCAACAAGTGGGACCAAACTGAGGACTTCAACATTACGCAGACTGCTATCATGGAAAATTCAGTTCTTACTGACTTTGATGAATTAAATATTCCGGACGAAGGAAGTCGCAAGAAAGCACTCAAGCTGCCACCGAACATGCGAATCAACAAAGCGTTAAGAGACAAATTCTCCTCCGTACGGCCTAAACTATAACAGCAGTACAGACATCATAACAAAAAAGCCGGAGCAATCCGGCTTCTTTGTTTTCTGAGTTCACGTATCAAAGCAGGGCTTCCTTATATACGCCTTCGTCAAATCCAATCGCCAGCACCTTCCCATCGCTTTCGATCACGGGCCGCTTGATAACACTGGTCTTCTCCATCATTAAAGCAATCGCCCCCGACTTATTTGCAGCCGCGGATTGTTCGGCATCCGTCAGCTTCCTCCAGGTCATGCCCTTTCTGTTGAGCAGCGAATCATAACCCACCTGTGCAACCCAGTCATTAAGCTTCTTCTTGTCGATGCCCTTTGATTTGAAATCATGAAAAACATAAGGCACCTTTTTGGCATCAAGCCATTTCAAAGCCTTCTTAACAGTATCGCAGTTCCTGATACCGTAAACAGTCAATGTCTTTGTCTCTTTCATAGTAAACTAGTTTTCTTCGCGCAAGGCAAAGGCCTTTCTCATTTTATTGATCAACGCCGTTGATTCAGCAAAGTCAAGCGTCTGCTGCCCATCAGAAGCTGCCTCTTCAGGGCGCTGATGGGTTTCATAAATGACTCCGTCTGCGCCAGCCATCACACATGCAAGTGCCACGGGCTCCACGAATTCGCGTATACCTATCCCGTGCGACGGGTCTGCCACCACCGGAAGATGTGACTTCGATTTCAAAATTGGAATTGCGTTAACATCCAGTGTATTACGACTCGCCTTCTCGTATGTCCGAATACCGCGTTCACACAAGATAAGCTTTTCGTTACCGGCAGAAAATACGTACTCAGCGGAATAAAGAAGCTCCTCAATCGTCCCCGATATACCCCGTTTGATCATAACAGGTTTATCGACCTTGCCAAGTTCATCCAGGAGGTTGAAGTTTTGCGTATTCCGGGCACCCACCTGAAACACGTCGACGTAGTCGATCATCTCCGCGATCTGCGAAACCTGCATAACTTCCGTCACGATGCGAATACCAGCTTTGCGCGCCTGCGCATACCACATTTTCAGTCCCTCAATTCCAAGACCACGGAATGCATACGGTGAACTACGCGGTTTAAATACTCCCCCACGCATGATCTTGACGTTGTTTGCCAACAGATGCTCAATAGTCAGCTCTACCTGTTTTTCACTTTCAATACTGCACGGTCCGGCCATGATGGAAAGCGAACCATTTCCAATGATCACGCCATCACCAAGATCGAGATGGGTGCGATCAACCTTCCATTTCCCGGAAACCAGTTTATAATCATCTGAAACGCGGTGAATGTCTGCTATTCCGCGAAGGTTGCCCAGCTGACGGATATCAAATTCCTTTTTTCCGATACAGACCACATACCGCTTGCGTTGGGTTTGAATCAGATTCGTCTTGTAGTCCAGCTGCTTTACGCGATCCAGGATCTCCTGCTGGTCACTATCGCTGATGTCTGATCTTAATTGAATAATCATACTCCTTTATTCTCAATTCAGACAGGCACGTCGATGCCGCCTTTTATGTTTTTCACAAACGCAACGATATCCTTTTCCATCGAAGCGCTTTCTCTTACCGTATTGATGAAGGCGCTGCCCACAATTGCACCGTGCCCGTAAGAACTTGCAATCCTGAAAGTCTCCTGGTTTGAAATTCCAAACCCGATAAGAAACGGATTTTTCAGGTTCATGGCTTTCAATTTCTCAAAATATGCGACCTGCTCGTCGGCAAATGTATTTCGTGCACCCGTCGTACTCGAAGCCGAGACTGCATAGATAAACCCGTCGGTTAATGCATCAATCCGGCGAATACGCTCTTCAGATGTTGTCGGTGAAATCAGAAACGTGTTGGTAAGGTGGTGCTTTTCAAAAAGCGCCTTGTATTCGTGCTGATACACATCAATGGGCATATCAGGTAAGATCAGGCCATCAACGCCTGCCGCATGCGCATCCTTCACAAAACTATCAACACCATACTGCATCACCGGATTGAGGTATCCCATCAATATGATCGGAATCGAGACAGTCTTACGAATCTCGCGAACCTGTTCCAACAGCAGCCTGACATTCATGCCATTGTCAAGTGCAACTTTATTGCTTTGCTGGATTGTCGGACCGTCTGCCACAGGATCGCTAAACGGTATACCGATTTCAATAAGATCGGCACCTGCTTCTTCAAGCCATCGTGCGATTTTGACGGTATCACCGAGGTTTGGAAATCCCGCCGTATAAAAAACCGAGAGCACACTCCCCTTTTTATCCCTGAAAAGCTTGTGAATCCTGTTCATATCTAAAATGCTTTAGTTCAGTTTATTCATTGCACGACTTAACGGATCAGTATTTTCCCCAACGAATATATGTTTCCAAATCTTTGTCGCCTCTGCCCGACAGGTTGACGACAACCACATCGTCTTTGTCAAAGGAGAATGTGTGTAGTGCAGCCAGCGCGTGAGCTGATTCAATGGCAGGAATAATACCTTCAAGGCGGCTCAGCCGGATACCGGCATCCATTGCCTCATCATCCGTTGCGGATACAAACTTCACACGGCCGACGTCAAACAAATGCGCGTGCATCGGACCGATGCCCGGGTAATCCAGACCGGCAGAAATACTATGAGGTTCAACGACCTGCCCGTCGTCAGTTTGCATCAGTAACATCTTGCTGCCGTGTAATACACCAATTTTGCCCAGCGCCGTTGTTGCAGCTGACTCACCCGTATCAATTCCCTTACCGGCGGCCTCAACCCCAACGAGGTTTACGTGTTCGTCATCGAGAAAATGGTAGAACGCTCCTGCGGCATTGCTGCCACCACCAACACAGGCAAAGACATGGTCCGGATACGGATTGCCGATTTCCTCCTGAAGTTGCCTGCGAATCTCTTCACTTATGACAGATTGAAAACGCGCAACCATATCCGGATACGGATGAGGTCCTACCACCGAACCAATGATGTAATGCGTATCAGCAGGGTGATTGATCCAGTGCCGCATAGCCTCATTCGTTGCATCTTTCAGCGTCATGTTGCCACTTAAGGCCGGAACTACCTGCGCGCCGAGAATACGCATGCGTTCCACGTTTGGGCGCTGCCGCTCCATGTCGACTTTCCCCATGTACACGATACATTCCATTCCCATCAATGCACACACCGTGGCCGTGGCAACACCATGTTGGCCTGCACCAGTCTCAGCGATTATTTTCTCTTTCCCCAGTCGCTTTGCCAGGAGTATTTGTCCAATCGTGTTGTTGACCTTATGAGCCCCTGTATGACAGAGGTCCTCCCGCTTCAGGTAAATGTTGGTCTTGTACAGCTCCGACAACCTGTTCGCACGATATAACGGCGTGGGGCGTCCGACATAATCGCGCAGGAGTTTATCAAACTCTTGTTTGAATGATTCGCTTGAAATTATCTCAAGATAACGCGTACGCAGTTCGTCGATGTTGGGATGCAACATCTCCGGGATGAATGCACCACCGAATTTCCCGTAGTAGCCATTTGCATCGACCTGATACTTGCCTGATTCTTTTTTCATTTTTCCTGACGATATATGGTATCGATAAATGATTTTACTTTTTGCGGGTCTTTCAAACCCGGTTTGATTTCCGCGCCGCTGTTTATGTCAATACCGTGAAGATTCATGGCAGCGATTGATGACACGCCACCAACATTCTCAACGGTCAGTCCGCCACTGAGCAGAAATGAATGACGCTGGTGATATTCATTCAGTTTATTCCAGTCAAACGCAACAGCATTTCCACCATAATACTTCCCTTTGGAGTCAAACAGAAACCGGTCTGCAACACCTTCGTATTCCAGAGTCGCCGCGAAATCAAACTGTTCATCTACTGAAAACACCTTCCAGACTTCGACTCCTAGGGATTTAACTTCTTGCACTACATCCACTGCCTCTCCTCCGTGCAGTTGAATTACGTCAAGACGGTGGCGCTGAAGCGCGTTTTCAATTGCACTTACTCCGGCTTTGACAAACACACCCACGCGACGAATCATCGGATTTAATTCAGCAGGGATGACAAAATCTGCTCCTACAAAACGCGGCGACTTCTCGTAAAAAATAAAACCCATGTAGTCTGGTGACAATGCAGCGATCTCCAGGATGTTACCTGCATCCCGCATACCACAGACCTTGAGTTTTATTTTTTCAGTCGCGTTCATTTTTGTTGCGTTACTCCTGCTTCAGCGGCTTCGAGTTTCCTCAACGCCGTGATAAATTTACGCGCGGCCTGCTCCGGACGGGATTGCTTCATAAAGTTCTCTCCCATCAGAAATCCGGAGTAACCATATTTTTTCAATTCGATAATCGTCGCCGGATCTGAGATGCCGCTTTCCGAAACTTTGACAACTCCGTCAGGAATTAGTGACGCGAGATTTTTCGAATGATCAATACTTACCTCAAACGTCTTAAGATTTCTGTTGTTGACGCCAATCAGGTTCGCACCCGCATCTGCATTTTGACGCAGCTCCGATTCGTTGTGAACTTCCAGAAGAACTTCGAATCCGAAAGACTGCGCGAACCGACAAAGCTGCTTTATTTCGTCAGGCGTAAGAATGGCTGCAATCAATAATATCGCGTCCGCGCCAATTGATTTTGCTTCGATAATCTGATACTCATCTATTGTAAAATCCTTTCTGATTATCGGGCAATAGTTGAATTTCCTGGCTGTAGTCAGGTCGGCGTTGGCGCCGCCGAATGATGGCTGATCCGTAAGCACAGACAGTGCCGACGCGCCAGCCTGCATGTAACCGATAGTCGTCCTCTCAACAGCGGCATAGGCATTGATAACGCCCTTCGAAGGCGACTTTCTTTTAAACTCGGCTATGATCCCTGAAAGGTCATCACGCGTGACATACTTTGACATCGAGACCGGCTCCGTATTAAAGTAAATGCTTTGCTCGAGCAACTTCACGGGGTAAAGTGATTTTCGGTCCTCAACTTCCTTTCGCTTGTATGCCACAATCTTTTCGAGAATATCCATAACCCGGTTAGTTTTGATTCATCAGTTTGCGAAACGACTCCAGCGCCTTACCCGACAACAATGCCTCACGGGCACGCTCAACGCAGGCAACGATACCATCACGCTGATGCCCGGCAAACAACGCCATGCCCGCATTGGCACATACAGCGGCGTTTTGTGCTTCAGTGCCCTTCCCTTCAAGCACCTTCATGAAGATAGACGCGGACTCTTCAATTGAGTCACCGCCACGGATATCGTCCAGTTTAAGGTGCGGTAGTCCGAGATCAGCTGGTTCTGCGATACACTCGCCCTGGTTGGAGAAATATTTGAACGGACATGTCAATGAAACTTCGTCGTAACCATCTATTGAATGCAGGACGACAAAATCCTTGTCCGTGTTCTGATACAGGTATCCATACTGGCGCGCGAGTTCAAGACTGAACACGCCAACAAGTTGCCGCTTTGGGAAAGCAGGGTTTACCATAGGGCCGAGCATGTTGAAGAATGTCTTGACACCAAGTTCCTTTCGAATAGGCGCCACGTTTTTCATCGCCGGATGAAACAGCGGCGCGTGCATAAAGCAAATGTTAGCGCGATCCAGGCTTCGTTTGAGTTCGTCTTCATCATTCGTAAAACGGTACCCGAAATGTTCAAGCAGGTTTGAAGAACCGCACGCTGAAGAGACGCCATAGTTCCCGTGCTTTGCTACGGGCTGTCCGGCTGCTGCGACCACAAACGCTGACAGGGTTGAGATGTTAAAGGTGTTCTTTCCATCACCGCCTGTACCACAGACGTCCATCACCGGTTGATCAAAACTTACGCGCCTGCACAGTTCAAGCATCGCGTCACGGAAGCCCTGCAATTCATCCATCGTAATGCTTCGCATCATATAAACGGTCATAAACGCAGTGGTCTGGCTGTGATTGTACTTTCCCGATGTAAGTTCGACGAGAACGTTTTTTGCCATCTCCTTTGTCAGCGACCGATGCTCAATCAGTTCATTCAGAATCTGTTTCATCCGCGTATATTGAATTTCGTTCTAAATCGTATTTACTTTTAGTTTTCAAGCCAGTTCCGGAGCATACGCGGTCCTTCAGGCGTCATCACCGACTCGGGGTGAAACTGCAGACCGCGCACATCATACGTAACGTGACTTAGACCCATGATCAGACCTTCGTTGTTCACGGCCGTAACTTTCAGTTCCGCGGGAATTGAATCCGCGCGCACTGCCCATGAATGATAATGCGTCGACTGAAAGACAGGGGAAACACCACGGAAGAGGTACTCGCTGTTGTCTTTAACTTCCGTCATCGATGTAACGCCGTGCAGGACTTTTGGAATATTGTAGAGGGCGGCTCCAAACACCTCGCCTATTCCCTGGTGGCCGAGGCATATGCCGAGTATGCTTTTGCTCTTTCCATACTCCGTGATAACGTCCTTCATGATGCCGGCTTCGTCGGGGATGCCGGGGCCCGGTGAAAGCAATATCTTGTCGTATTGCCCCACATCCTCAAGAGAAATCTTGTCGTTTCGGAAAATATCCACCGGATAGCCGAGTGCGCGAACAATATGCACCAGGTTGTATGTGAACGAATCGTAATTATCAAGAACCAGAATTTTCATTGTCGGTGTCCTCTGCACGTAAGTTGATTGCTAAATTTTTTCCGCCATCAGAATCGCTTTTCTGAGCGCGGCGAGTTTATTGTTGACTTCCTGTAGTTCGTTTTCCGCAACAGACTTTGAAACGATACCCGCGCCTGCCTGGAATATCAGTTTATTCTGGTGACTGAGGAACGTCCTTATCATGATAGCGTGGTTGAAGCTGCCGTCGAATCCGATAAAGCCAATTGCTCCACCATAAAAACTTCGGTTGATATTTTCGTACTTATTGATGAGAGTCATCGCCATGTGCTTTGGCGCGCCTGAGAGGGTACCCGCGGGAAATGTGTCAGCACCCATACGAATGATTGATCCACCTTCCCTGAGTGTACCCGTGACTTTGGAAACGAGGTGAATAACGTGTGAGTAGAATTGAATCTCCTTAAACACCTCTACTGTAACGTGCTCAGCGTTCCGGCTCATATCGTTGCGGGCAAGATCGACAAGCATGACGTGTTCGGCATTTTCTTTTTCATCCGCCGCGAGTTTTTCCGCAAGCGCCGCATCATCCTGGTCGTTACCTGTGCGGCGAAACGTACCCGCTATTGGATAAATATGTGCCTTTCCCCTTGCTACCTGTAGCTGTGCTTCGGGTGACGATCCTATGAGTTTGAAGGTGCCGTAGTCAAAGTAAAAGAGATATGGCGACGGATTGATTGAACGAAGTGCACGATACACGTTGAATTCATCGCCTTTGAAGCTGGTCGTGAATCTGCGTGAAAGCACAATTTGAAATACGTCACCCCGGAAGCAGTGTTCTTTCCCTTTGTCTACGATCTGCAGAAATTCTTCATCGGTGCAATTGCTTGACTCGCCATCGGTAAGCGCAAACTTATAGGTAGAGAACCTGTTGCTGAAAATGATCTGCTCGATCTTGTCGAGCGTGCTGGCGCAGGGCTCACCGGATTCGTAACAATGTTCGAACAACGTGAGCTCGTTCGAAAAGTGATCGACAACAATAACGTAGCTGTACAACTTGTAAAGGATGTCAGGAATAACATCGTCGGTCACATCGACATCAACGTCTTCAAAATAACGAACAGCATCGTATGCCATGTAGCCGAAGAGGCCGCAATTCATAAACCTTGACGAGACGTTATCCGGTTCGAACGCGTTCCTGAAGTCCTCAAGCAATCCGGTTACCTCCCCGGTCTTTAAGTCCTTGAATGTTTTGGCAGCTCCGTCCGGGTACTTCACCACTGCTTCATCGTGGCGCACCTGAAAAGATGCGATGGGATTAAAGCAGATAAATGACAAACTGTTTTCGTGACCGTGATAGTCCGAACTCTCGAGGAGAATACTACCGGCATAGACGTCACGAAGTTTGAGATAGATGTTTACCGGTGTGAGGGTGTCGGCCAGAAGCTTCTTCGAAAATGTCTTGAGCTTATACTTCATTGTAGTTCATTTCAGTCTGTTGAATCCTACCTTATGCTTGTTAAGTCTGAATACCCCAAAAACACGAAGGCCCGCTGTGAACAGCAGGCCTTCGGCTAATATTGATAATACAAGGCTGTTCACATATCGGGTTCCGACATATGCCACCACCATGCATTGATAACGTTCATTCTCATCTTATCAGGCTTCTGATTTCTTTCTTGTACGTTTTGGTTTTGCCGGTGCGTCAGCAGCAGTAGTTGCATCAGCCGCGGGCTTTTGTACCGACCTTTTCAACTTGGCCTTAATGGTATTACGGTTTCTGGAAACCCCGTACGAGCCCTTTGCCCGCTTACCTTTTTTTGATTTTTTGTCTCCTCTTCCCATGTTAAATAGCAAAATTGACCGGCAATAATAACAAAGTCTGGATATAAGGAGCAACGATTGGAAAGGATTTTTTCAAAATTCTTAACTTAAGCGAAGTGAATTCTGTTCCTTAAAGTAATAAGCGAATGGCAAGACTACTTCCTCACCTCCCTGCAATCCTGCGCACTACTGCGGAGCGGCTACGCATCAGCGATGACTACCAGTGGGGTCACATGGGCCTTTGCAACTGCGGTTTCCTCTGCCAGCAGGTTACTCAACTCACTAAAAGTGAGATTCACCAACGCGCAATGCAGCGTTCGGGCGACTGGAGTGAGCAACTGAATGACTACTGTCCGACAAGTGGCCTGCCATTCGACGACGCCATCGCCGCACTCCTTCATACGGGCTTTGACATCGACGACCTTAAACACCTGGAACGGCTTTCTGATCCGGAAATACTCGCCCATGTAAAACCGAAACGCAGATTGTCGCACAATATCAAGGGAGACGTCATCTGTTACCTGAATACCTGGGCAGAGCTAATAGAGCAAAAACTGGTTCACGGTGTTGCGCTTCCCCAACTCAACGAGCCCGTAATCGAACCAGCAATCGGCTGACTTGTGCCTGTTTTCTGTCCACCGGAGCTTCCTTAATAGTCGTTTTCCTGACAACCGGTTGGCTCGTCATTCAATTTCTTTCGATATTTCGAACTTGATTTGTGCGACCGGTGCTCAAGATTGATTCTCATACCCACATTATCCCCAAGAAGTTGCCTAACTGGACTGAAAAGTTTGGCTATGGCGATTTCATCTACATCCAGCATAACCGGAAAGGTGTCGCCAAGATGATGAAGGGAAACCAGTTCTTTCGTGAGATCCGGGAAAACGCCTGGAACCCTGAACTTCGTATTGATGAGTACGCGCAGTTTGGAACCCAGGTCCAGGTTGTCTGCACGATCCCTGTTATGTTTTCGTATTGGGCCAAACCTTACGATTGTCTGCAGATATCCGCTTACCTCAACGATCATATTGCTGACCTTTTGGTAAAGTGGCCAAAGAACTATTTAGGCCTTGGAACCATCCCTATGCAGGACAGCGACCTGGCTATTCAGGAACTGGAACGGTGCAAGCAGATAGGACTTCAAGGTATACAAATCGGATCTAACATCAACGACCTTAACCTGAATGAGGAAAGGTTCTTCCCGATTTTTGAGGCCTGCGAGAAACTGAATATGGCAGTGCTGGTCCACCCGTGGAACATGATGGGACAAAAAGATATGCAGCGATACTGGTTGCCGTGGCTTGTGGGCATGCCTGCCGAAACATCACGGGCACTTTGTTCGATGATATTTTCGGGGTTGTTTTCGCGTCTGCCAGGACTTCGTGTCAACTTCGCTCACGCCGGAGGTTCGTTTCTGCCTACATTGGGACGTATCCAGCACGGCTTCGATTGTCGTCCCGATCTGGTTGCTATCGACAACAACAAACCACCTCGCGACTACCTGGGCAAGTTCTGGGTCGACAGCATCACGCACGACCCGCTTATGCTCGAATACGTGCTGAAACTTCAGGGTTCCGCGCGGATCACACTCGGCTCCGATTATCCGTTTCCCCTGGGTGATCTTGAAATCGGCAGGTTTATTGAGGAGATGGGTCTGGACGAAAAGACCATGAGCGATATTTTTCACCGGTCCACCCTTGCGTGGCTCGACGTACCTATTGAACGATTCTTATGACGACACTGCAACCCGGACGATATGCGCTTCGGTATCATGTTCTCGCCGCTATACTCATTCTTATAGCGGTCGCCCCGCTTGCGGCACAGGATCGCGATAAAGCAAAGGCAATGGAATACCTCCAAAACCAGGAACAGGCTCGTAAGGCAGCCACGATGCGCGAGTATGATTCAGCGGTATTGTTTCTGGAAAACGGATTATATGACCGCGCCGATGTAAAGTTCCGCTACGTCCTCGCCAACCTGAAAAGTCTTCCATCTGACCTTACTTTCCACTTTGGCAAGAACTCCTACTTTCTCAAGCAATACCAGCAAAGTATCGACTGGCTTAACAAGTACATACAATTAAAAGGAACGAACGGTCAGTTTTCACGCGAAGCCGTCGAAATAAAAGAGAAGGCTGAAAAGCAGTTCCTCGCTGAAAAGGCAGTCCGGACTCAGGAAGTCGAGCAGGTGTTCTCCACTAATTATGAAATCGACTGCGGTCCATCCGGCATGGTTACCTGCCCGGTATGCCGGGGCGAGCACGTGATCATTCGCAGAGGAACTTTTGCCAACGAATACCGCACGTGCCCCTATTGCAACGAGCACGGTCTGCTCACCTGCGTTGAATACAATCAATTGCTGCGCGGCGAGCTTGAAGCAAAGCAGTAGCCACGGTTTTCCGATTGCCCGTCAAATCGTTATCTTTGCCTTTTATTTTTATTAAAGAATCTGATTAACCTGCTATTGATCAGTACTTTATGGCACTTCACAACAGAATTAACGGCCGTCTTCTCAAGGAGAAGATTCGGTCGTCGGCTGAGGCTAGAAGGACTATCTCTTTCTATCG
>JAEZDW010000431.1 GCA_023417955.1 Bacteroidota bacterium | reverse complement strand
GTGTAGTTGATCGTTTTTGCTTCCGCGAACTCTCGGACGTACTCATGCGTGATAATACTCACTCCTTCGTCGAAGATTCGTTCCGGCGGGAGTGTAAGTTCGTGATGCGTCATAATGAGGTTGGGCTGCCCCGGTGAATAGCCATCAGTCGAGTAACCTCCCGTAAGGACGAGCTTGATGCCTGAAACCTTTAGTGCATTTTTCTCAACCAGTGTGTAGATTGCTCTTATTAGCTTTTCGCGATCCAACGGTATCGGTAGTCGCATTATGTTTGCTGAATGCCCGAAGCGGTCCAGGTAGTCGTTGAGAAAAAAGACGTGTCCGTCCTGGATCTTGAAAAAATCAAAAACACCGTACCCGCGATGGAGGGCAAGGTCGCTGATGTGTACCCGCGCTTTAGACCAGGGGATCAGTTCATCATTTACAAAGGCATACATAACCGGACTGGAAAAACATAAAACTATGAGAGAGTTTTCAGCAAACAAACGGTTTTCTGAAGATTCAATTAAATTTGAGGCGTATGAAAAAAATCCTTCAAGTCGAGGAGCTCGTTCTGTTTGCAGCGTGCCTGTACATATGGCCCTACTTTGACCTTAGCTGGTGGCTGTTTGCCGCGTTAATTCTTACGCCCGACATTGGAATGCTGGGCTACCTGGGTGGGCCACGAACCGGCGCCTGGGTCTATAACACCTTCCATCATCGCGGTATTGCGCTGGCAGTAGCTTTCGTCGGCCATTTGACTGGAAATATGCCAGTTCTGATAGCAGGATATATCCTTTTTGCGCATGCCACGTTCGATCGCATGCTTGGCTACGGACTTAAGTACGAAACCGGATTCAAAATGACGCACCTGGGTTCTCTTGATTAATAAGGAAACCAGTGCTTTAAATGGCGTGAATTTTTGTCGGGTGGCTCAACCGGAGATCCTTTCGACGTTGATCAATGCCTGCTCTGCGGTTGACATAACCCTTGGTATAACTCTTAACCCGTGCATCAAAGCGGATTGTCATTCCCTCGCGAATCCCGACCTTTTCAAATGCTTTTGAGAATGTAAACCAGATGTGATCGGTAATTACGTTCCCCGTTTCAACATCGCGCACATTGACAAGCAGTATCGTGTCCTCACTTCGGCCTTTGAAGTTTACCTTCTTGCCGAACCGACTACAGGTCGCAGTAAAGGTCCGGCGCTCTCCTTCGTTGGCAGCAAGGCTTTTTCTCATCTGGCAGCGTTTCGGAAACAATAAAACAAAAAAAAAGAAGTTACCCGCCTGGTAACTTCTTTTCTCAACATATATTAACCCTAAACCGTTTCAGGTTCCAACTGCCATACCGCGGGTGAGCGCCACAATCCGCTCAGCAGCAGTTCGCGCATGAAGATGTACTCCTTAGGGAGTCTGTCGTACATACGCTCGAAGAGTTCAGCATGAGCCAGGAGTTCATTCTTCCAGGATTCACGATCGATATCCATGATCTTTTCGAAATCATGTTTCGTGAAACTTTCGAGTCCTCGCCAGTCGATGTCGTCATAGTGGGGCATCCAACCGATTGGGCTTTCAACTGCTGACGCTCTTCCTTTTATTCTTTGTATAATCCATTTCAGGATGCGCATATTTTCACCGAAGCCGGGCCACTGGAAGTTGCCCTGTTCGTCTTTTCTGAACCAGTTCACACCGAAGATTCGCGGAGGTGCGGGCAGGTTCCTGCCGAACTGTAACCAGTGGTTGAAATAGTCGGCCATGTGGTAACCGCAGAACGGTAGCATGGCAAACGGGTCGCGCCGGACTTTACCGATTTCGCCAAATGCTGCGGCGGTCATTTCGGAACCCATAGTTGATGCCAGATAGACACCAAAGTTCCAGTTCATAGCCTGGTACACCAGTGGCACCGTTGTGCTTCTGCGCCCTCCGAAAATAAACGCACCGATTTTGACTCCATCGGGATTCTCCCATTCAGGATCGATGACCGGGTTCTGTGCGGCCGGTGCTGTGAATCTCGCGTTAGGGTGAGCCACAGGTTTACCGCTTGCCGGATCCCACTTCTTACCATTCCATCCAATTACACCTTCCGGGACTTCTTTCGTCAGTCCTTCCCACCATACGTCGCCATCAGGCGTTATACCGACGTTCGTGAAAATTGTATTTCGGGAAATCGTAGCGATTGCATTCGGATTGGTTTTCTCATTGGTACCGGGAGCGACTCCGAAGTATCCTGCCTCCGGATTGATTGCATGAAGATTGCCGTCCTTACCGGGTTTGATCCATGCAATGTCATCACCCACTGTAGTGATCTTCCAGCCGTCGAATTGTTTCGGCGGGATCAACATCGCGAAGTTTGTTTTGCCGCAGGCGCTCGGAAATGCAGCTGCCAGGTAAGTCTTCTCCCCTTCAGGATTTTCTACCCCCATTAACAACATGTGTTCCGCAAGCCAGCCCTCTTCCTGGGCCATCACGGAAGCAATTCGCAACGCAAAACACTTTTTGCCCAGCAGCGCATTTCCTCCATAACCTGATCCGTATGAAACGATCGAACGTTCCTCCGGATAATGAACAATATATTTTACAGTCGGATTGCACGGCCACTTCGCATCTTCCTGGCCAGGCTCAAGCGGCGCGCCTACGCTGTGAAGACATTTTACGAAATCTCCATCCTTACCAAGTACATCCAGCACTTTGTCACCTACGCGTGTCATGATATGCATATTTACCACGACGTATTCGGAATCAGTGATTTCTACTCCTATTTGAGAGATTGGCGATCCAACGGGACCCATACTGAATGGAATGACGTACATCGTCCGTCCGTGCATACACTTTGATAGCAGCTTCTTCAGTGTTTGCTTCATCTCTTTCGGCTCCATCCAGTTATTGGTGGGGCCGGCACCTTCACGTGTGCGACTGCATATGTAGGTCCGGTCTTCAACGCGGGCTACATCGCTAGGGTCAGAAAAACACGCAAAGGAATTGGGGCGCTTCTGCTCATTCAGGCGAATGAACGTCCCCTTTTCTACCAGCAGATTACAGAGTTCATCATACTCTTCTTTACTTCCATTACACCACCTGACCTGATCAGGCTGGCAGAGGAGGGCTATCTCGTTCACCCAGCGCTCCAATTCCGCGTGCTGAGTATATACGGCGTTTTCAGTTTCGACTTCGGGGGTTCTCATGACTTGTTGCGTTTGAAGTACGATGTAAAAGTAGACCCGGCCACAACCCCCCAAAATGATAAACATCACTATCCATTTCATTTTTGGACGATTATTGTCAGGAAAAAAAATGCCGTTTAAATCAGCAAACGGTTGCAACTAATGCCCTTTCGACCAGAAAAGACCAGGATCCCTTTGGGGGGACCTGCAAATCATCAATTTATAATCACGTTTTTTTTGGAGTAACTATACCAGCAACCGATTCCGGAGTACACACATGAAACACGGTGTGACAAACTTCATCCCCTGTTATGACGCAGCGCACTTCATAGAGAAGTACGGGAACATAAGTTTGGGTCAGTCAAAATAAACCGAGCCGTGAAAACGTACCTTGACAAACCCACGATTAAACTCCTGCTTCTACTTCTTCCTCCTTTGATTGTCCTGGCCGTACCCACGGCATCAATTCCAATCGACAATCTTACGCTGGTTGAACACCGCGTGCTGGCGCTGTTTCTGTTCGCAGCACTTTTCTGGATCTTCGAGCCGATTCCCATCTACGCCACATCGATGCTGATCATCGTTATCGAACTTCTTTTTCTTTCCGATACAAGTATCCTTTTTGCGAAAAGTGAGGGCCCTTTATTTGGGCAACTTCTGCCGTATAAGGACATCATGGCAACATTGGCCTCACCGGTTATTGTGCTGTTCCTCGGCGGCTTCTTCCTCGCCGCTGCCGCGACGAAATACCGGCTTGACCAAAACATTTCACGCGTTTTATTGAAGCGCCTCGGTGAAAATCCGCGCGTAGTATTGCTGGGCATCATGAGCGTGACCGCCGCTTTCTCGATGTTTATGAGCAATACAGCAACCACTGCGATGATGCTTTCTATACTCATCCCTGTACTGAAAATGTTCCCGGCAAACGACAAAGGTCGAATCGCATTCGTTCTTGCTATTCCAATCGCTGCCAACCTCGGCGGAATTGGAACCCCCATCGGTACACCGCCGAACGCCATAGCACTTAAGTTCATCAATGCTACCGACCCGATCACATTCGGTCAATGGATGTCGTTCGGAGTTCCGTTCGTCATCGTAACAATCATACTAGCCTGGCTGCTTCTCATATTTCTGTTCCCCACCAACGTGAAATCAATACGACTCACGCTTGAAGGAACATTCAGTAAATCGAAAAAATCGATAATTGTTTATGCGACCTTCTTTGTTACCATCGCATTATGGCTACTCGATTTTGCACACGGTGTGAATTCTTACGCTGTCGCGATGATACCCGTGGCCGTTTTCCTCAGCACCGGAATCATAAACAAAGAAGATCTTAAATCAATCAGCTGGGAAGTTCTATGGCTTGTGTCCGGCGGTATAGCCCTCGGGCTGGCCATTGAAAAAACCGGACTCGCCAGCAATCTCATTAACAGCATACCCTTTGCGTCACTTGGGCCTTATATGATAATCGCTCTCGCTGCAATCACCGGATTTTTCATGGCGAATTTCATGTCGCATACCGCATCTGCGAACCTTTTGATCCCGCTGATAGCAGCATTGGGTACAAGTGTGAGCAGCCTTGAAGCCATAGGCGGATCACGTCTCATCGTGCTTGCAGCTACGTTTGCTATTTCCCTTGGCATGTCTCTACCCATCAGCAGTCCGCCCAATGCACTCGCTCACGCTACCGGAGAATTTCAGACGAAAGACCTGGTAAAAGTGGGATTCGGAACAGGAGTCATCGGGCTGTTCGTAACCGCACTATTAATGATGATACTTCACGCTCTAAATTATTTCGCATGAGTGACACGTTTGAAACGAGTAAAGACGTTGGTCAGCTGAAGCAAAAGTACTTCAACGACCCGGCGAGGCGCATTCAACTAAAAAAAGGCGCAACTCTGGTGGTTGAAGGAATGTATAATGACCGACTCTATGTCATCCTTGATGGAATGCTAACCGGCTACCTCAGCGACGAAAACGGTGACCAGATTGAAGTATACCAAAGTAAACGCGACATGTTCGTAGGGGTTTACAGTTACTTCAGCAAGGAGCACCTTACCTATCTCACATTAATTGCTGATGAAGATACAACGGTAGCTTATATCGATCAGTCAGCGCGTGAAGGGCAGGCGGAAGTGTTTGCACGAGATTTTCTTCCCGTAATGGTTCATGAGCTTTACCTCCGTCAAATGCTGACGCAACGATTCAATTTACAACGGCAAGCAGCAATCCGTAAGCTTTTTGAAAATGAAAAGATGGCCACGCTGGGTCAGCTTGCTGCCGGTCTTGCACACGAACTGAATAACGCCATCGGTGTACTTGACAACAACACATCATGGCTCGCATCAACCATAAAGGATATCCTTAAAAACAAAACGTTGCGCAACCTCTTCCTGACGATGCTTGAGTCTGGACAATCGCTAAGCACAGTGGAACTTCGTGAGAAAAGAAAATCCCTGGAAAGCAAATTCGGCGTTCCAGCCAGCATCGCAAAACAACTCGCGAAGACATCGCTCACAGAAGATGAAGTCCGTTCTCTCCTGAAGGAAAACCAGGACGAACTTGACCGCATTAGCCTGCTGACAGAAGCCGCGATTACCCTTCATGACATGCAGGTCGCAGCAACGCATGCCGCACACGTTGTACAATCCGTGCGTATTCTTGGGATGAACAACTCCGCCGCTGCTGTCCAGACATCGCTGCTTGAAACAATAAACAAAGCTATGGCCCTCACAAAATCATTGTGGCAGGATATCGCAGTTTCAGTTCGGCAGGACGCGGAAGCAATTGTCATCGCAAACCCTGGCGACCTTGTGCAAATCTGGGTTAACCTGATAAAGAACGCCTGTGAAAGCATGAGCCTGGCACAAACTCAGTCACCTTCCCTGTCAATACAGATTAAAACTGAAGGAGACTACTACCAGATAATAGTGACGGACAATGGTCCGGGTATCCCGGAAGCACTCCAAAAGAAAATATTTCAACCAAATTTCACTACCCGCGTCAGCGGCCTCTCATTCGGACTGGGTCTCGGACTTTCGATCGTACGGAAGATCGTCACAGAATACCGTGGCTCTGTTCAGGTCGAGAGCCGCGCGGGCGAAACACGTTTCGAAGTTCAACTTCCTAAACCATGATCTTATGGAAAACATTGTCATAATCGTTATCGAAGATCAACGCGAAGTCCTCCAGGCTATCGGTAAGGACCTGGTCGTCCTTGAAGGAGGCTTCCTTGTTGAAGAATGTGAATCGGCAGCTGAAGCACGACAGGTTATGGATGCTATCGACGCTGCCGGAGACCACATTGCGCTGATTATTTCAGATCAGGTCATGCCAAACCAAAACGGTGTTGATTTTCTGATTGAAGTCCACAACGACAACCGGTTCACCGGCACGCGAAAGATGCTGCTGACGGGTCTCGCTACCCATCGCGATACCATTGAAGCAATCAACAAAGCCTCGATTGATAAGTACATCAGCAAACCATGGAAGACAGATGAGCTCATTGATTCAGTCAAAACCCTGGTGACTGAATTCATCCTCGAAAAAGGCATTGACTACACGCGCTACCTCGACCTGCTTGATAAGCAGGTATTGTTTGACAAATTGAGAAAGACAACATGATTCCGCGATTCATTGTGACACCAGGCAAAATAATGGTATTTACCGCGACCGTTGCGCTGACCTTATGTAACAGCGCCGGCTACTGCCAGCAAAGAGAGGTTCGCAGGAACAATCAATACTGGGTAGGTTACATGACTTCCGCGACACTGAGTGAGACGTATGCCTTATGGAACGATTTTCACTATGTTCCGGAAGGCTTTGCATTAATCAGGACAGGGCTCACCCGGAATTTCGGAAACGCAGCGGTTACTGGTGGATATGCATTCCTCTGGTTGCCATTCGGGCCGGATAACCATCTCAAACGTCACGAACACCGGCCCTGGGGCCAGGCGCAATTTACGATTCCGACCGGTCGCAGAACGACATTTATCCAACGCATACGCTACGATGCCCGCTTCCGTGAGAATATTTCTCCCGGCGAATCTGATGAAAGGTTTTCCTTAACGCACAGAGTCCGTTCGTTGAGTATCCTCAAATACTCGTTTGGTAACACGAATAACAAACTGCGCCCGTATGCATCGCTGTCCGACGAAATCATGGTCAATTTCGGAAAAGAGGTAACCTACAATACCTTCGATCAGAACCGGATTTCCATAGCACTCGGCATCGCCGGATTACATACGCAATATCAACTGGGTTTAATGAGCCGGTATGTGCAGACCGGTCCCTCGAAGTTCACGATTAACAACACGCTGGTGTTATGGGTGACGCAGAAATTCGACTTCCGGAGAAAGCCTGAAACAATACACTCCGAAAAAGAACGAGCTTTATGATAATTATCATGTTCAACCATGACTCCCATTAGTGCAACTAAATATAAGAGAACGAACTTAGCATCAACATAATCCTCAATACCATGAAAACGATCCTTGTACCTATCGATTTTCAAACTGCCTCTGAAAGAGCACTTCGCTATATTGAAAGTGTTTTTGGAGAGAAGACAGTCGAATTGCAATTACTTAACGTCGTGCCGGTTGAAGACAACACGTCAGACGAAAACATTCAGAAATCCTTCGCTGAATTCGAGGAGAGGGTATTGAAGAATTATCCAATACCTTACCGGTTTAGCATCATACGGGGCAGCCTGCTCGAAGAAATTCAGCGCGCAATCCACTTTTACAGACCATCCCTGGTAATCATCGGTACCAGCGGAACCGCGCTTACCAAAGCACTTATGAAACTTACCGACTGCCCGGTGTTGATCGTACCGGAAACAAGTCGTAAGTCGCAAATCAAAAACATCGTATACGCAAACGACTTCAACGCAGTCAAAGCGTCTTCAGCCTTCGAACCGCTTGCTGACTTATCGAAATCATTTGCCGCGAAAGTTCACATTATCCACATCAACAAAGATGAGCAAACTACTCCGGATAATGCGGAAGTTTCACTGGAGTACTACCTGCAGTTGATCGACCACGAGTACGCCTCTATGCAGAGTGACAACTTTGTGACGGCTTTACAGGATTACGTGCACCGCGAAGACATCGATGTTCTGAGCGTTCTCCTTCGGGACCACGGTCAGAACAAACTGAGCTCCAACGGAAAACTGATCGAAGAACTCGTCAGTAAGGCCGACATTCCGGTGCTTAGTCTTGTTTAGAAATACTTTTCCAGAAGTATTCCATAATTTATAAGCAGGTTCTCACGACCCGTGACACTGGTTTTGTTATAGTCAACCGTAAGGGCCAGATTTATCCATTTGTAGATTTTTGCAGCAACTACCGTATTCGAACGCAGAATATAGTCTTTGCGGTCTTTCAGGGAATGCTGTACAAAATCCACGTGATCAATTTTTATGGCGTCGCGGAAGACATACCGAAACTTCAGCCTCAACGAGTTTCGAAGTATCTCGACTTCCGGAGCTCCTGCTCCTTCGGATGATTCGATCTTGCTGGTTTCGTAGAGAATCCCATCGCTCAACTGAAAAACAAAGTTATCGCGATCAATTATGTAGTACCCGATTCCGGCGCCACTCTGGAATCGATGTCTGATCCGTAAGGAATAACTCTTTTCATAATTAAGCAGTCCCCAATAGTACACAGACCGCTTTGACTTGTAGACGTCAAAATCAAGTATTGATGCAAAGTCATTATTCGTCACCTCACTTTGCTGCCGACCATAAATCCAGGTGTTGTTTGAATTAAGAGAGACGGACTTTTTATAAAGACTGAACCTCAATGCGTTATTCAGAACATAAGACCGCTGGTCATTCGTCCGATTGATCACGCCCGTGCTGTTATAACGAACATAATAGTTGGTAGTATCAGTAAACTGTGCCTCCGCAGAAAGCAGATTCAACAGAAGTATGCCGGTGATCAGGATATAACGCGTACGGTTTGTAAAGCAAGCGCCGCTCAGGCGCAGTTTTACTCTTGTCCTCATGTCATCGTTTTTGAGAAAAGTCAAAAAAAAGATGCCGGGTTCTCAACGGCAACATATTCTGTTGTACGAACAGAATTGGCAGATATCCAGATTCGTTGTCTGATCGAAATCAACTTCCGGATCGAACATTTCAGTCAGCAGCTGTTTGAGATGTTCCTCAAAGTCCGGCAGCAAAGGCGTTGCATCCTCAAGAAAATCCCTGCCATACTGTAACCCAAAACGAAAGTCCTCATTAAAAAGATTCTTTCTGCTCATCAGTCCGGGCACGAGTTTAAAACGCTCCGCTGAATTCTTAAGATTACGACCATACACCAGTGTATAAACGAATGTCTGGAACGCGGCTTTGTTACGCTTTTCTTCCCGGCTGAAGAGGCCCGGCACATCGGTAAATGATGTCAGATCCTTGCCGGTCTTATAATCAACAACGCGAATTACATTGTCTTTCCGGTCCGCGCGATCGATCGAGCCTCCGATTTTCACCGTTGTTTTTTCCAGGTGTACAGCCACGTTCATATCCTTTCGTTCCAGTGCGTCAATGTGAAATGGAGCATACTCCTTGTCGATTTCGATGATACGGTTAACAAAACGGTTTACAATTTCCCGCACAACAAGCCGTTGGCCTTCGTACGTTACGCGGCGCTCCGGATTCAGGTTATAGTGTTTGATGAACGCGCGATCAATGAGGGATGAAACCACCGTTTCATAACTATCGAAATCACTTTCCTCAATCAGGTACGTCCCCTTCCGTTCGATGATATCGCGGTAAAAATACTCCATCACTGTATGAAGGAAGTTCCCCAGGATGCGTGCATCAAGGTCTTCTTCAACTTCCTTTGGTTCACGGATTCGCGCCACATGCCGCATATAAAATTTCAAACGACATTCGATGTAATCGTTAAGGGCCGTTGGACTCAGCTCCCGAACGAACGCCGGCCCTTCACAATATCGCGCCAACGCAGCAAATACACGGGCATCCTTCTTCACTATGAGTGGCCCCGGGGTCATGGGCTGAAGCTCGTTGTGGAGAACGTGCTTTTCAATTGGCAAACCCGACTCAAAAAGCAATTGCTGCAAATAGCGACTCATCTCACCCTGGCCCAGTTCGTCTGTTTCCGAATTGTAAAACATATAGACGTTCTCGGCTCGTTGAAGAACACGGTAAAAGAGGTAAGCATAAATCGCGTCCTGCTGCTCAACGGTAGGCATACGGTATGCTTTGCGAATATTAAAAGGAACGTAAGATCCCTTACCGGACGACGAAGGGAATGCACCCTCGTTGAGGGACAGGATAAAAACATTCTTGAAATCCAGGTTACGTGTTTCCAGCACCCCCATGATCTGAAGCCCCCGCAGGGGCTCACCTGCAAATGGTATTTTCCCTGCACGGGCAACCTGTCTGAATAATCGCATGAACGACTTGAGTTGCGCGCTGAATCCTGGTTGACTATCGCTTTCATTCCGCACCGACTCGTCGAAGATTTCCTGCATTCGGTTGAGTAGCTGCAGGAAATGAAAACAATACTCTTTGTCGAAGTCGGACAGCTGAGAAAGCCGGCCCGCCTCTATTATTACTGACTTCAGGTAATCCGTCAGGTATGCATGTACAGAGCGGTCCTCTCCTGGTACGGCATTCACAAAAGCTTTTCGGTGTATCTCAACCTGAGAAGCAAGATACCCCTCTGAAACGTGAACCCAGTTCTTTTCAATAATCTCCTTACGCTTCGCATGGGCCACTGGCACCTCTGCCGCAACAATGTATGGATGTCCTAACAACGCGACCACGGGTCGGTGATTAAAATTCTTATCTCTATAGCTCAACTGCAGTTCGACGAGAAGTTCCACCAGATTGTAAACCGGGGTACTCGTCAAAGGCAATCCCATTGTCACGTTTAGCTTGTCAACCTTGTCAGCAACACCGTATAACACCGGCGTCAGCAACTTCTCATCAGGAAGGACAATGAGTGTATCCTCGGGGACCATTCCTTTGAGTAAATGCTCTTGAAGGACCTCCGCCATTACCTTGGTCTGTCCAACAGGCAGTGCCGTCGCATACAAGTGCAGCGCGCGTTCGCGCTTGAAGTTCGACGGTATATCTGCAGGAAGTGTCGCTCCGAGCACCGGATGCCTGCCATACTCGCGAAAGAACCGCCCCGCTTCCTGGGTTTCGTTGTTCATGTAGTAATCATCAACATCCCAGTAAACGCGTGCACCCCTTTCAACACAAAAAGAAATAATGACTTCTTCGGCTTTGGTAAGGGCATTAAATCCGACGAAGACGAGGTTCGCGGGAAGCAAACGTTTATGCTGTTCAAACAGTTGAGCGATATTCGACGCTACCGTTCTGTGGAGTAATCCTTCGTATGCAAGTCCTTCGGCAAGAAGTGAATCCCGAAATTTGGAGTACACCTCAGGAAGTCTCCGCCAAACCTGAAGGAAACGCTGCTGGTTAGGCGAGGTCTTGCCTTCAAAATTCATCCAGAACTGCTGCAAAAATTCGCGTTGCTCGTCTGTCAGAAAATCAAAGGCTGCATCGATTTCCTTTTGATGGCTTAGATCACGGAACAAATGTGCGGTTTCAACAAGGTATCGATCAGCTTCATCGAAATCTCTAAGCAGCATGTCGCCCCAGAAATAGAATTGATCAAACGCTTCGCTTGCCACACCTTCATGTACCTGATGATAAACCTTGTGGAGGCGGTGAATCAGCTGAAGTTTCTCGGGAACCTTAAGCGTGGAGAATCCTGCAATAAAATCCTCTATCGTTAGAAGTGTGGGTGAAAACACCGGGCGATCCAGCAGCGACGCCAGATGCTTCCTGAAATACAGGCTCGCTCTTCTGTTGGGAAAGATAACGGTCAGCGAATCCAGTGAACGACGATGCTCATTGAACAAGGTTTCAGCAAGTTCCTGCAAAAATGCTTTCATTGACCTGTTTCGTTGTGATCTGCAGGACCTGCGATTGATTTGAATGTCCCGCCAATTGCAATGCCCAATAATAGATCAAATGCTGCAAAGCCCAAAATTATCGAAACGATGTTCCTGGCAAATGTCGCGATTTCAATCTGCGTTTATTATGTCAACCGTTGATGCGCTGAAACAACGCGAAAAATTGCGCGGGAAATCACCGACAGCTAGTCACCCCTCGCGCCAATCTTGCAGACATTATCAAGCCCGATGTGCATAAGGGCATCGCCGGTATTGATAACAGGAATGTTATTGAGCCCAACTACGTATCCCGATTCCGGTGCGATAACCTGTTCTTTGAATTCACCAAACGGGTCGGTAATCGTTCCAACCCATTCACCCTTGTTTACAAGCTGGCCGCACTTTACGTTCGATTGAAACAATCCCGCTGTACGGCTCCTGATCCACGTTGTGCTCCATATCATCTTGTTTTCTTCTGCAGGGTCTGGTGCCCAGTCGATCATGTTGAGATGCTTCATCAGGCGTAACGTGCCAGCTATGCCTTCTTCGATGGCATGCTGGTCGAAACGCAGGCTTTCGCCACCTTCGTAAACGATGATATTTTTACCACGCTTTGCAGCCTCCTTCCGGAGCGAATTCGGTCGGAAAACGGAGTCAATTGTAAATGGCGCGTTAAATGCTGCAGCAAGTTCCATGTTTTTCGCGTCGCTTAGAACGGCCCGGATTTGAGGATAGTTTGCGCGCATTGCGCCCCCGGTGTGAAAGTCGACACCCACGTCGATATAGGGAATTACCTGATGCATGAGATTGTAGGCCACCCTGCTTGCAAGCGATCCGTTTCGGCTTCCCGGAAAGGAACGATTGATATCCTTGCCGTCGGGAACGTCGCGCGAATAATTAAGGAATCCATAGATGTTAACTACCGGCATGCAAATCGTAACGCCGCGTTTCGGGTGATGAAGTCCACTGTCCAGCAAACGCCGAACGATCTCCATGCCGTTTATTTCGTCGCCGTGCATTCCGGCAGTGAGTGCCAGTACAGGGCCATCCTCATAACCACGTGAGATGTAAATGGGCGTTTCAATTACCGTGTGAGACGGTAATCTCGCGATATTGATACTGACTTCCCTGGTCTCGCCCGGCCGGATCTCATGACCTGAAATATTAATTTGACGCATAGCACTTCGTCACCGAGGCTATATTACGCATTAATTTTGTCTTTCTGGATTTTGTTCTTCATGGCGTGCTTCTCCAGGTACTTGAAGACCTTTCCGGCAATATCGACTTTGGTTGCTGCCTCGATTCCTTCAAGGCCAGGCGATGAATTTACTTCGATGATAAGCGGACCTCTTTTGGACGGCAACATGTCGACACCGGCGACCCCAAGCCCCATCTTTTTTGCTGCGGTAACTGCGGCGTGTTTCTCAGCGCGTGACAGTTTAATGACTTTTGCGATGCCGCCGCGATGAAGGTTTGAACGAAATTCACCTTCACGCGTAGCCTGCCGCATCATAGCGCCCACTACTTCGCCGTCAACAACAAAAGCGCGTATATCGCTGCCTTTTGCCTCCTTGATAAACTCCTGTACAATAATGCGCGCATGAATTCCATGAAAAGCTTCGATGACTGACTGCGCGGCCTTTTTATTTTCAGCAAGGACAACGCCAAGGCCCTGTGTACCTTCAAGTAGCTTGATAACGACAGGCGCACCTCCTACCGATTCAACGATCCCTTCGGTGTCGCGGCTGTAATCCATGAACAACGTCTTTGGCAACCCGAGGCCTGCACGCGAAAGGATCTGAAGACTTCTGAGTTTGTCGCGTGAGCGTATGAGTGCCTGTGATTCGACTGCAGTAAACACTTTCATCATTTCAAACTGCCGCACAACAGCTGCACCATAAAACGTTACAGATGCTCCGATACGTGGAATAATTGCGTCGAAATAGTCAAGTTTTTTGCCCTGGTAGAGGACCATGGGATTCTTCTTCTCAATGAAAAGAACGCACTTCATGTGGTCGATTATTTCGACATGGTGTCCACGAGCTTCTCCGGCTTGCTTGAGGCGTTGCGTGGAATACAACTTCGGGTTGCGCGAAAGTATGGCAATATTCATGATATTCGGAAACTCTATCCTTTTTGATCCTTCAACAACTTCTCCCGTTTGCGTTTGTCTTTGAATGAAAGGTTTCTCTTGCTTACGTCGATCAGGAACCGGTTGCGAAGAACTTTCCTTCCAAGCAGTATGGGAAACTTGAGTGATCCCCGGTTACTGAGCGAAAACTGTGTTGTGATTATCTCGCCGTAAATCTTCACGGTGGTAGTAATTACATAACGGGTTTCAACCTCACCAAACGAATTCTTGATAGCCCGTATCCGGTAGTCGTCAGCTGTAAATTTCATGCCTGTAAACTCCGGATGCTCTTCGTCCAGCAAGATGAATTCGAGCCTGCCATTCACAACACGAGCCTGCCTGCAATGGAGGCTTGACGTATATGCGCCGGTGTCGATTTTCGCGTGAATATTGGTCAGTCCCATTCCGGGTAAGTCGACCCGATCGTAACGGCCCAGGATTTTCTGCATGCGGGTGTTGTAATACAAGGTAAAAAACCGTTTCTCACTTTCCAACGGGCATCCCTTCTCAATTAGAAATAAAAAAAACCGGAGAAGAACTCCGGTTTGATTTCTTAATTACGTAAGCGCCTATTGTACTTTGAAACTGGCTTTGGAATTCTCCCACGCCAGCGCAACTTCGTTATTGTCGACGCTGATAGTAAATGTTTCAACAAAATTATCCGCTTTTTTAGCAGGAACGGTTACGCGAAGCGCATCCTCACTCTGCTTGTAATTGTAGGCACCCCATTGCTTATGTTCCTTATTGAAGATGATTGTCCACTCCTTCTCACCGGGAATGGTAAACAATGCATACTTCCCTGCCGGAAGTTGTTTGCCCTCAATCTTGACAGCCTTATCAAATTCGATGGTGGTAGCCTCGTTCGCACCGGTTCGCCATACCTGACCAAAAGGTTCGTTGCCACCAATCATTTTGCGGCCGCGGCTTGAAGGTCTGCTGTATACAATCTCGACACTGGCGCCGCCTGCCTTTCCAGTTACCGTTTCCTTCGGACTCAGCGGTTTCTTATCATCCTGCGCCTGAACGGCTGCAACCTGAAACACAGCAAATACTGCAATCAATACGGCTAGTTTTTTCATAACAAGTCAGTTTTAAAGGTGTTTTAGTTTCCATGTAAAATGCCCCGCAGCAACGGGGCATTCGACTCAATTGAAATATTACCTGTAAACTACACCAAAAACGATATATTTCGGTTATTCGTTTGGGTGGTTTACAATTTTTTAACAAATCATCGGCCAAATGGGTTGAGCGCAGACAATGCTCTCTTTCCACCACCCATCTTGTTCATCGTCTTCATCAGCTTCCGCATATCTGAAAATTGCTTCAGCAGCTGGTTTACCTGCTGCACCGAAGTTCCGCTTCCCTTCGCAATTCGGTTTTTGCGGCTGCCATTAATGATGTCCGGATTTTCACGCTCCTGCAGGGTCATCGCGCGAATGATTGCCTCAATTGGCTTGAAAGAATTGTCATCAATATCAACGTCCTTGACTGCCTTACCCACACCGGGAATCATACCCAGCAAATCCTTCATATTACCCATCTTCTTCACTTGTTCCAGCTGGGACAGGAAATCGTTGAAGTCGAACTGATTCTTGCGAATCTTTTTATTCAGACGTTTCGCCTCTTCTTCATCAAAAACCTGCTGTGCTTTTTCAACGAGTGAGACAACGTCACCCATACCTAGGATCCGGCTCGCCATACGCTCCGGATAAAACCTGTCGATAGCCTCCATCTTTTCACCTGTGCTGATAAACTTGATCGGTTTATCCACCACGCGGCGTATTGACAAGGCTGCTCCACCGCGTGTATCACCATCGAGTTTGGTAAGCACTACGCCGTTAAAGTCAAGACGATCATTGAATGCTTTTGCCGTATTCACAGCATCCTGACCCGTCATGGAATCAACCACGAAAAGGGTCTCTGATGGATTAAGGGCTTCTTTCAGCCTCGCGATTTCATCCATCATTTCCTCGTCAACTGCGAGGCGACCTGCTGTATCCACGATCACAACCCGGAAACTATTCTTTCGTGCGTGTTCGATGGCTGCCTTCGCGATGGCAACCGCGTCTTTATTTTCCGGTTCTGCATAAACTTCGACTCCAATTTGTGAGCCAAGAACCTTGAGCTGGTCGATGGCGGCAGGACGGTAAATATCGCAGGCGGTAAGCATCACCGAACGGCCCTGCTTCTTGATGTAGTTCGCCAGCTTGCCGGAGAAGGTCGTTTTACCGGAACCTTGTAGTCCCGCGATCAGGACTATCGCAGGAGTGCCTTCAAGACGGATGTCTTCACTCTGACCGCCCATCAACTGCGTAAGCTGGTCATTCGTTATCTTGACGAGCAACTGGCCCGGGGAGACTGCGGTGAGCACGTTCTCACCCATCGCCTGTTCACGAATTTCATCAGTGACTTCCTTCGCCACTTTAAAATTCACGTCAGCATCAATAAGGGCTTTGCGAATTTCTTTTACAGTGGAGGCAACGTTAATATCGGTAATCTTACCCTGGCCCTTCAGGTTTTGAAAGGCCTTTTCCAGCTTAATACTTAAATTGTCAAACATAGGATTGTAGAATGTACTTTACGGCATTGGCATCCGAACAAAATGAATACCGGAAACCGGGTCGCAAATTTAACCTGATGTGCGGGTCTTACCAAATTTACCGTTGCCGACCATCCAATCATTAATTGCGATGGTAACCCTGCTGGAAATCAAGCGCCTGGCATTATTAATCGCCTCTTTTTCGCTGACACCGTCTGCAGTTAGCGAAATGACCTGAACATTGCCTGGAATTTCGGTTGTGGTTCCAAGCTCATCTTTCCCCGTGATAACGAGTAAGGGGCGTTCAAGAGCTGCACAAACCCGGGCGACACCGGAAACTACCTTGCCCGACAAACTTTGCCTGTCGAGCTTGCCTTCCCCGGTGATAACGAGGTCAGCATCTGCAATTGCGTTCTCAATACCAACAAGATTCATCACATAATCGATGCCCTCAACGATACGCCCGCCAAGAAAAAAACTCAGCCCGGCACCAACACCACCGCCCGCACCTGCACCCGGAAAATTCACGTCCACGCCATAGCCCTGCATGATCACGTTTCGGATATTCATCAATCCTTTATCGAGCAGACTTACGGCGGAGGTATCCGCACCTTTCTGCTGCGCAAACACGCAAGCGGCGCCATCGCTACCAAAGAGCGGATTACGCACGTCACATAGGACGGTCACATCTCTATTTATCAGGCCTGATGCTGGCGGAATAATAGACGCAACGCGCAAGAGGCTTCCTCCTGTCGGTGGGAGGGCCTCACCTGCTGCGTCGAGAAATTCGTAACCAAATGCAGTCGCGATTCCAATTCCGCAATCATTGGTTGCACTTCCGCCAACGCCAAGTACAACCTCACGTACTCCGCATTCCCAGGCGTGACGAATCATGATGCCGGTTCCCGTCGTCGATGTACGGAGGGGATCACGTTCATTCTCAGCCAACAATTGTAATCCCGAAGCGGAAGCCATTTCAATAAAGGCGCGCGAACCATCGGGTGAAATGCCGTAGTGCGCAACCACCGGTCGCTGTAAAGGATCAACAGTCTCTACACTGTGCCACGCTCCTTCTGCGTGCCTGGTAAGAATCGCGCACGTTCCCTCGCCGCCGTCACCCATTGGTATTGCATAAACTTCAGCATTGATGCCCGCTCGTTCGATTCCTTCAGCAATAGCGGCGCAAACTTCCTCAGCGCTGAGTGATCCTTTGAATTTGTCAGGAGCGACAACAATCTTCATGATATCTTCTTGATTCTGTTTAGGTCCAGCCGCGGAATTTATAATTTACAGAAGGAACATTCACCCGGAGTCGACCAATATAAGAAATGCCATTCACCGCAGAAAATATACTGCTGTTATGCTCGGTGCTGCTCATTCTGAGCATCCTTGCAAGCAAGACTTCCTACAGGCTTGGGGTCCCGGCTTTACTCATGTTCCTGGGACTGGGCATGCTTGCCGGATCAGAAGGAATCGGCAACATACACTTTGACGATCCACGCCTCGCCCAGTTCATTGGGATGATTGCACTCAACTTTATCCTGTTCTCAGGCGGGCTCGACACAAAGTGGGAAAGCATCAGACCCGTGCTCCGCGAAGGGATTGTACTTTCCTCGGTTGGCGTCTTCCTCACAGCCATCGCGCTCGCATCGTTCGCGCACCTTGTGTTGGATTTTCCATGGTTTGAAGCCATGCTCATCGGATCAATCGTCTCATCAACCGACGCCGCCGCAGTATTCTCAATCCTTCGAAGCAAAAGCGTGGCATTAAAGGGTAACCTCAGGCCGCTTCTGGAATTTGAAAGTGGGAGCAATGACCCCATGGCATATTTTCTCACTGTAAGTCTGCTCGCCATTCATGCTGAAGAAGATCAATCGCTAATACATCTAATCCCGTTTTTCTTCAAACAAATGATCATCGGCGGCGCGTTGGGAATTGCGCTTGGGAAGTTAATGGTCATCGTCGTCAATCGCATAAACCTCGACGTCGACGGCCTGTACCCGGTGTTGCTTACCGCGATGGTCATGCTCACATTTTCATTCGTTAGCATCCTCGGCGGAAATGGGTTCCTTGCGATTTACATTTGCGGACTAATCCTCGGAAACTCGGGCTTCCTTCACAAAAAAAGTCTGATGCAGTTTTACGACGGTGTCGCATGGCTTATGCAGATCATCATGTTCGTAACGCTTGGCCTATTGGTCTTTCCCAGCCAGATCCTTCCGGTTATGGGCACAGGTCTCATGCTTTCACTTTTTCTCATGTTTATCGCGCGCCCCGTCGGCGTGTTCCTGTCATTGGTGTTCTTTCGTATGAACCTGAGAGAAAAACTGTTCGTCTCGTGGGTCGGTCTCAGGGGTGCCGTTCCGATTGTCCTTGCAACGTATCCGCTACTCGCGGGTGTACCGGAAGCCGGTCTCATCTTCCACATCGTGTTCTTTATCACGATCACATCAGTTCTGCTTCAGGGCACTTCCCTCACCTTCTTGTCACGCTGGCTTGGCCTCAGCGTTTCGGAACGAATCCGAAGACGTTATGCCCTTGACATGGAACTCTTTGATAATTTTAAGTCAGAGCTGTTTGAGATCACCATACCACCCGACAATGTAGCCGTGGGAAAATCGATTGTACAACTGAAATTTCCAAAGTCGGCAGTCATCGTTATGATAAGCCGTAACCAAAAGTTCATCCGCCCGGGCGGATCAACAATACTTGAAGGCGGCGACACATTGCTCGTCATGGGCGATAATAAAGCATCCGTACAGGCAGTGTATGATACACTGAATATCGGCGAATCTTAACGAAACGGAAAAA
>JAEZDW010000372.1 GCA_023417955.1 Bacteroidota bacterium | reverse complement strand
CCACCATACAGCTCAGGAAAATCGAAACGTCGTACTTCAGACAAAAAGCCTTTGCTGCAAAGAACCTCGACGAGATGCTTGATGCCATAGAGCAAAGCAGTGACGAGTTTCCTGCATCGGTGGCATGGGTCGATCCTATGGCGCGGGGCAGCAGACTCGGCCGTGGTGTCCTCAGTATGGGTGATCACGCGCGTCTTGATGAACTGCCGGCAAAGTTGATAAAAGATCCGCTGAAGGTCGGAAAGAAACCCAAACTGACAGTACCGTTCTACCTCCCCGCGTTTGTCCTGAACAAACTCACAGTCGGGATGCTGGACATGGTAATCTATACCATGCAAAAGTCCGCACCGGCATTCTCGCACTACGAGAAGTTCTTCTATCCCCTTGACATTATCAACAACTGGAATCGCGGCTACGGAAAGCGGGGCTTCATCCAGTATCAGTTTGTAATACCGTTGACGGACGGACGAAAAAATATCCGCCTCATACTTGAGCAAATCACGCAAAGCAATTGTACGCCGTTTCTCAACGTCCTCAAGAAGTTCGGGAAAGAACAAGGCGGATTGTTGTCATTTCCGTTTGAAGGCTACACGTTCGCCATTGACTTTCCGGTCACACCGCAGTTGAAACCGTTCACGCGCAAACTTGATCAGATGGTTCTTGATATGGGTGGACGTATTTATCTCGGCAAGGATGCCTATCTGGACGAGCAGACGTTCAAGGCAATGTATCCTCAATACGTTGATTGGCTGGCGATCAAGAGAAAGTACGATCCGTACAACGTATTCTCGTCGGATCTCGCGCGCCGAATCGGCCTCGTTAACGCGTAGTTATTTCTGCTTTTTTGATTTCGCCGGTTTCACCTTCTTTTCGCGAAGGGATTCTTCAATACGTTGTTCGAGCTCTGCGTACCACGCTTCACCGTATTTTCGGATCAGCGGATCTTTCAGGAATTTGTAAACCGGTACCTGCAACTCCTTTCCAAATGCACATGCCGGTGAGCAAATGTGCCACTTGTGGTAATTCAACGCCTCAAAGTTTTTCTTCGACGTTACACGAATAGGATATAGATGACATGAAATCGGCTTCTTCCACGAAATCTTCCCATCAAGATATGCCTGCTCGATGCCGCATTTCAAGATGCCTTTATTGTCATAAATCGCGTAGACGCATTCTCTGCCAGCAATAACCGGAGTACACAATTCACCATCGTCGTCGAGGGTGTGCGTTCCCTGCTTTTCAATTTCCCGGATTGCTTCGGGCGACAGATAAGGCTTTACAATAGGATAGATTTCTTCAAGGATTTCCAGTTCAGCTTCCTCCAAGGGGGCACCAAAGTCTCCCTCGACGCAACACGCACCTTTACATTTGTCGAGATTACAAACAAATTCCTTATCGCGGACATCGTCAGAAACAAGTACCTCACCGACTTTGATCATTATCGCTGGCGTTTGGATTGAATATTTCCGCAATTTACCTCAATTCGTCGCCAAACTTTCGCGATGTTTTGATTTTTTCTTGTCAATATTTGTTACTAATTCGTTCCGGTGTCTTTTCATCCGACGCAAGTCGGAAAATAACGTTAGGAGGCATTAAAAAATCAAAATTTCACCAAACGGCACCACCGGTTTTTGAGGTGATTTTTTATTCCTGCCCAAGTACGGTAATCGTTGCGGGATGTTTTAATTTACGGCTTGAATGACTATGACTGATTATCTGGATTCGCTTAACGAGCCCCAGCGTGAGGGGGTAATAAATACGGATGGTCCCTGCATGCTGATTGCAGGCGCGGGATCGGGAAAAACAAGGGTATTGACCTTCCGTATCGCACATCTGATTTCAAAAGGCGTTGATCCTTTCAACATAATGGCGCTGACGTTCACCAACAAGGCGGCCAAAGAAATGCGTGAACGTATCGAAAAGGTTGTCGGGCACGACGCAAGAAACCTTTGGATGGGAACGTTCCACTCGGTGTTTTCCCGCATCCTGCGCGCCGAGGCTGCACACCTCGGTTATCCGAGCAACTTCACCATCTACGATACAGACGATTCAAAAACACTGATCAGAAATATCGTAAAGGAAATGGGCCTTGACGATACGGTTTACAAACCATCAACCGTGTATAATCGGATCTCAGCTGCCAAGAACCGTTTGATAGGCTGGGAGCAGTATCTTTCGAACAGCGAGCTGATGACAGAAGACGCTGCCAACATGCGTCCTGAAATCGGCAGAATCTTCAGAACGTATTCGCAGCGCTGCTTCAAGGCAGGCGCAATGGATTTTGATGACCTGCTGTTCAATACGGATAAACTTTTCCGCGAACACCTCGAAGTATTGAACAAGTATCAGCACCGGATTCAATACGTGCTCGTTGACGAGTTTCAGGATACGAACCTGTGCCAGTATTATATCATCCGCAAGCTTGCGTCGGTAAGACAAAACATTTGCGTGGTCGGCGACGACGCTCAAAGTATTTACGCTTTCCGCGGCGCCGATATTACAAACATCCTGAACTTTGAACGCGACTATCCGGATCTGAGGATCATCAAACTGGAGCAAAACTATCGTTCGACGCAAAACATCGTCAATGCGGCGAACTCGGTAATCAAGAAAAATCGCGCGCAGCTTCCCAAGAACGTCTGGACAGCAAATGAAGACGGGAACCTCATAGAACTCATCAAAGCAGTATCTGATAACGAAGAAGGCCGCCTTGTGGCAACTTCGATTTTCCAGGAACGGATGCAGCATCAGTTGAAGTTCAGTGATTTCGCGATACTGTATAGAACAAACAGCCAGTCACGTGCAATAGAGGAAGCGTTGCGCCGTATGAATATCAAGTACAAGGTAATCGGCGGCCTCTCTTTCTATCAACGCAAAGAAATCAAGGATCTGCTTGCTTACCTGCGGTACACACTGAATCAACAGGATGAAGCATCATTCCGACGCATTATCAATCTGCCCAAGCGCGGCATTGGCGACACTACGGTCGACAAGGTTATTGTCGCCGCTAACGATCACGCGATCACGATCTGGGAAGTATTACAAAATGCCGGGACGTTTATCGGAGGCCGGGCTTCTTCAGCTATAAGTGATTTTGTGACGATGATAAGCAGGTTCCAGGTTGAAACCCAGCGCAAGGACGCGTACGAAGCGGCATTTGAAATCGCTAAGGGTTCAGGACTGCTTAAGGAACTTTACGAAGACAAAACCGTAGAAGGACTGAGTCGCTACGAAAACGTACAGGAACTTCTGAACGCGATCAAGGAGTTCGTGGACGACCCCGAACGCGAGGACAAATCTTTAGGCTCGTTCCTGCAGGAAGTGTCACTGGTAACGGGGCAGGACGAAGACAAGGATAAGGACCCTGATAAAGTTACCCTAATGACCATTCACATGGCCAAAGGACTTGAGTTCCGTTATGTGTACATGGTTGGCATGGAAGAAGACCTTTTCCCTTCGCAGATGATGCTAAGCAGTCGCGCTGACCTCGAAGAGGAACGCCGGTTGTTTTATGTAGCAATCACCCGCGCTCAGAAGAAGCTGTTCCTCTCCTATGCGCTGACCCGATATCGCTTCGGCAGACTTAAGAACTGCGAGCCAAGCCGTTTCCTGGACGATATCGATCAGTCTTACATCAAGGTGAGCACCCGATTCGGTGGCCTGGAATCGACACCTCAGGCGTCTGGCAATTACGCAAAGAATCTCGTAAATGGGATCAAGCGGACGATATCATCGGCTCCGGCGAAGAAACCTGCCACGGCAGCACCGGCATACAAGCCACCAGTTGATTTCAAACCGAGTGATACGTCGGGCCTGAGGGAGGGCATGGAAGTCGAGCACCCCAAGTTTGGCTTTGGCAAGGTACTTCAGATGGACATCAGCGGAGCCGACAGAAAAGCCAAAATCGCGTTTTCCAGTGTCGGGGAAAAGACTTTGCTGCTTAGCTTTGCCAAGCTGCGGATCGTCGGCTAGCTCGGAATAATATTTTTAAATTGAATAATTAACCCTATTTTGCGTTCTGAATCATAAGAGGTTACCC
>JAEZDW010000366.1 GCA_023417955.1 Bacteroidota bacterium | reverse complement strand
ATTTTCCTGAGCTGTATGGTGGCCGTCAATATCGTGCCCAGTAGCCCAAGTCCGCCGAAGTTTGCCCAGAACAAGTCGGGATTTTCTTCACGGCTTGCACGAACGATCGATCCGTCTGCCAGGCATATCGTAAAATCGTAAACGCAGCTGACAAACGATCCATCCGCATGATGTGCCTTGCCGTGAACATCGTTGGCGATGGCACCACCGATGGTGATGTACTTCGTTCCGGGTGTGATCATCGGAAACCACCCGCGGGGTACAAAATGGGTAAGGATTTCTTCCAGGGAAACGCCAGCTTCGCAACGGAGTATGCCACGTTCTTCATCAAAGGCGAGGAAGTGGTTCATTTTTTCCATCTTCAGCACCACGTGGCCTTCATTCGTAGCCTGATCAGCATAACTGCGACCCAGGCCACGGGGCAAGAGGGTGGTGCCGGAAACCGGTTCCGACAAGTCAGCGATATTCCTGATGTAACGGACCCTGCTGGATGATTTTGGAATATTACCCCAACCCGAAAGGGTTTCTTGTGCTAGCTGCATAAACTGCTCATTCAATTTCCTCACGCTATGTGCGAAAATAACGACTCCGCCCGATAATCGGTCCATAAGACCAATATGATTTTTGTACCAGTGGCACCAGATTTTTAATGGTGGTTCATACATAAAAAATTTCACCCTATGAAAACACACAAGGTGATCAAATCACTGTTTATTGCAGCGATGATGGCACTTGCCTCGCCGGCATTTGCTGTTACCGCGGGACCGGTTGCGTTAACTGAAGAAACGCCCGAACAAAAAGTTGAACGTCTTCATAAGCGCATTGAGGAAATCAATGCAATGGACCGAAGCAAGATGTCGCGTGCGGAGAAGAAAGCGTTGAAAAAAGAAGTGCGTCAGATCCGTGAGGAGGCAAAAGCGCTGAGCGGCGGCGTTTATATCAGCGTCGGTGCCCTGCTGATCATTATCCTGCTTATCATTTTGCTGTGATGATCAGTGCTGCCGGAAAATGAAAAGGGATACTGCTATGAGTATCCTTTTTTTATGAATCGATTTTCCGCCTTAGCTCTTCAATGAAGAAAAGTCAAACGACGTTTCAAGGAATTTCGTAGTGAATTTTCCGCTGCGGAACGTCGGGTTGTCCATGAGCGCGAGATGGAAAGGAATCGTAGTCTTGATTCCTTCAATAACGAACTCACTCAACGCGCGTTTCATACGCGTGATGACATCCTCGCGTGACTGGCCGCTTACGATAAGTTTGGCGATCATTGAATCATAGTTCGGCGGAATGGTATAGCCTGCGTAAACGTGACTATCAACACGCACGCCGTGACCTCCAGGGAGGTGAAGGTTCAATATCTTTCCAGGTGATGGACGAAATCCGTTTGCAGGATCTTCAGCATTGATCCGACACTCCATCGCGTACAGGTTAGGGTAGTAGTTGGTTCCCGAGATCGGAACACCTGCGGCTACCTTGATTTGTTCGCGAATGAGGTCGTAGTCGGTAACCTCTTCCGTTATCGGATGCTCCACCTGAATACGCGTATTCATTTCCATGAAGTAGAAGTTGCCATGCTTGTCGACGAGGAATTCAATTGTTCCGGCGCCTTCGTACTTAATCGCTTTTGCACCTTTGATTGCAGCTTCGCCCATGCGTTCGCGCAACTCCTGGTTGAGGACAGGCGAGGGAGTTTCCTCTACAAGCTTCTGATGGCGGCGCTGAATAGAACAGTCGCGTTCTGATAGGTGACATGCTTTTCCGTACTGGTCACCCACAATCTGAATTTCGATATGCCGTGGCTCTTCTACGAACTTTTCGAGGTAGAGGCCATCATTTCCAAATGAGGCAGCAGCCTCGCGTTTTGCATCGTCCCACGCTTTCTTGAATTCTGAAGCTTCATTAATGATGCGCATTCCTTTACCACCGCCACCGGCTGTTGCCTTGATGATGACCGGGTATCCGATTTCCTTGGCGAGTTTCATGCCTTCGTCAATCGAACTCAGCAGACCATCACTTCCCGGAATGGTTGGAACGCCTGCTTTCTTCATGGTCTCCTTAGCAGTGGATTTGTCGCCCATTGCTTCAATCATGCCGGGGGTAGGACCAATGAATTTGATTCCGTATTCGTGGCAGATAGCAGAAAACTCAGCGCGCTCCGAAAGGAAGCCGTATCCGGGGTGGATAGCGTCGGCGTTCGTGATTTCGGCGGCTGAAATTATGCGGGGTATGTTGAGGTATGAATCCTTGCTTGGTGCGTCGCCAATGCAGACGGCTTCGTCGGCAAAGCGTACGTGCAGGCTTTCGCGATCAGCAGTGGAATAAACGGCGACCGTTTTGATATCCATTTCCTTGCAGGTACGGATTACGCGCAAGGCGATCTCACCCCGGTTCGCAATTAATATCTTTTTAAACATGTAGCAGCTTATTTCGCTTGTTAATCCGGTTCAACCAGGAACAACACCTGGTCATATTCAACAGGGCTTGCGTTCTCGAGCATCACTTTCACTATAGTTCCGCTGTGTTCGGATTCGATTTCATTGAAGAGTTTCATCGCTTCAATGATGCAGACAGTCTGACCTTTGGTTACTTTGTCACCCACAGAAACGAACGGCGGCGTATCGGGATTTGCAGAGCGATAGAAGGTACCAATCATTGGTGACTTGATCTCAATAACATTTTTACCCGATGCGGTCTCTGCAGGTTTTTCCGCCTTCGGAGTTGCCGTCGGCGCAACCGTCTGTACCGGTTGAGGTGCAGATTGTTGTACGACCTGAGGTGTTCCGCTCATCGGTGCCATCATCGTCGACGACTTGAATATCTTCTGGTCCGGCTCACGCTTGACGTGAAGTTTCAATTCTTTCGTTTCGATGTTGACCTCGTTGAGACCTGTTTTCGAAATAAAGTCGATCAGGTCGCGGATCTCGGATGTTTTGGTTTGGGGCTGTGACGCTGTGCTTGTAGCCCGCGCGGGTTTCTCTTCCTTTCGCGCAGAGGATTTTGATGCTCTGTTTTTGCTCATGGTCGGTAGTTATTCTTTTACGCGTTCAACATACTCACCGGTACGCGTATCCACTTTGATTTTTTCACCGGTGTTTATAAACAGCGGAACACGGATTTCAACACCGTTCTCCATTTTGGCAGGCTTCAGTGTGCGTGTAGCTGTATCGCCCGCAATGCCCGGTTCGGTGTATTCCACCTCAAGCACAACGTGTGACGGTGCTTCTGCCGTTATCGGATTAGCACCGTCTTCAAATGCGATCAGTAAAGTAACACCTTCTTTGATGTAGTTTACCGAGTCTCCAAGCAATGTCCGGTCGATGTAAACCTGATCGAAGGTTACGTTGTCCATGCACACGAGACTCTCGCCATCGGCATACAAGTACTGATATTCCTTGGTTTCTACTCTGAGGATCTGAACTTCGTCGCCGGGGCGGAATCTGTTTTCTGCAATCTTTCCATTCCGAACGTTCCTCATCTTGATTTGATAGAAAGCGCGGAGGTTTCCCGGCGTACGGTGTTGTAATTCTTCTATTTGCATTACCTCGCCGTTGTATCGTATGAAGTTCCCCTTGCTTAGATCAGAAACTGTTGCCATAAGTAAATTAAAGTCGTTAAGTTACAAATCAATTCAATAATTTCAATTCCGGTGTTTCTGCACCAGATTAAGGATTGTAGGCCCACTTCACGTAGATAGCGCCCCAGGTGAATCCTCCACCGAATGCAGCGAGGATCAGGTTGTCACCTTTCTTCAATTGTTTTTCGTAATCCCAGAGAAGGAGCGGAATTGTTCCTGCTGTCGTGTTTCCGTAGCGTTCGATGTTCATCATCAC